>JBNLVK010000171.1:0-4838 GCA_050618055.1 Myxococcota bacterium | reverse complement strand
AGGGGAGCGAGGGCGGTCTCCTGCTGCTCCGGGTCGAGGCGCGCCACCAGGCCCGCCGCCCGGCCGGGCGCCAGGGCGCCGAGCCCGCTGCGCCGCAGGGGCGCCGCGAACTCGGCCCCCCGGCGGGCCGCCCGGTCCGGGGTGAGCCGGCGCATCACCCGGGCCGTCCGCTCGGCGGGCTGGCGCGCCAGCAGCGCCACCACCTCCTCGACGTCGGCGGTCTCGAGCGTCCGCGCGGCCTCGTCCGGGAAGCGGTCGAGGGCCAGCTCGGCGAGGCCGGTGGTGGCCGCGCTGCCCGTCGCCCTACGCGCCATCGCTTCCCCGCGACCCGCCCGGCGCCGGACCGGCGCTGGCCAGCGCGTCCAGCACCGACGACGCGCCGGTGCGGAACAGGTCGCCCAGCGCGCGGGAGGTCGCTCCCACGTCGGGACGGGTGCCGTGCAGCTCCTCGTCCAGCCGGCGCAGCGTCCGGTAGCGCAGCGCGCCCAGGTAGGTACCGGCCCGGTCGACCACCGGCAGGGCGTGCACCTCGCGCCAGCCCGGGTGCGACACGATCGCGTGTCGGTCGGCGGTGGCCAGCAGGCGGTGGCGGGGCCGGTGGGCGATCGACGAGAGCAGCGCGGTCGGGTCGGCCAGGAACAGCTCGCGCAGGTTGACGGCGCCGGCCAGGTGCTGCTCGCGGTCGACGACGTAGACGTTGTAGCGGGCCTGGGCGGGCGTCTCGCGGACCCGGGCGATCGCCTCGTTCACGGCCAGGTCGGCCGGCAGGGCCAGCACCTCCGGATCCATCAGCGCCCCGGCCGTGCCCGGGGCGAAGCGCAGCAGCGAGCGCAGCGACCGGGCCCGGCGTCCGCCGGTCTCCGCGAGCAGCGCCTCGCGCCGCTCGTCGCCGAGCCTGCGCAGCAGGGCGGCGGTCGCGTCGAGCGTGAGCGGCGCGAGCACCTCGGCCGCGCGCTCGAGCGGCAGCTCGTTCAGCACCTCGGCGGCCCGGGGTGCCAGCATCGCGCCCAGGCAGGCGGCCGCGGCCTCGGCGTCGCCGCCGGCGAACAGATCCGCCGACGCGCTGGCCGGCAGCGCCTCGAGCACGCGCGCCGCCTCGGCCGGATGTGCGGCGAGCACGCGCCGCGCCAGTTCGTTCTCGATCGCCACCCCTTGCTCCATCCGTCGGCCTTCCGGTCGGCGCCGGAGGCCGCTGTCTGAGAAGAACACGACCGATCCCCGAAAAGCAAATCCCGCTAAGCTGCACGCAACGGGTCGACGCGTCCCGTGCGACCCGTCCGGAGGGAGGGGAAGGACCCATGTCGGAGATCTTCGATGTCGCGGCCTGGCGGGAGGTCCTGGTCGACTCGCTGGCCGAGCTGGGGACCACGGTCGCGGGCTTCCTGCCCAACCTGGCGGCCACCCTGGTGATCCTGGGGGTCGGCTGGCTGCTCTCGCGGCTGGCCCAGGCGGTGGCCGAAGGGCTGCTGCGCCGGCTGGGCCTCGATCGCGCCACCGCCCAGCTCCAGGCCACCGACACCCTGCGCGAGGCCGGCATCGCGTCGGCGCCGTCCCGGATCGTGGCGCGCCTGGTCTTCTGGGTGCTGATGCTGACCTTCGTCCTGTCCGCCGTCGAGACGCTGGGGCTCACGGCGGTGACCACCACCATCGACCGCCTGATCGGCTTCCTTCCCAACGTGATCGCGGCGGCGCTGATCCTGGTGCTGGGCCTGCTGCTGGCGCGCTTCGTGCGCAACCTGGTCAGCTCGGGCGCGGCGGTCGCCGACATCGGCCAGGCCCAGCGCATCGGCGCGCTGGCCCAGGGCGCGCTGGTCGTGGTCGTGGCCGTCGTGGCCCTGGAGCAGCTCGGCATCGAGACCGACGTGGTGGTTACCATCCTGACCGCCGCGGTGGCGACGCTCGGACTCACCATCGGTGTGGCCTTCGCGCTGGGAGCGCGCCCGGTCATCACCCACATCCTGGCCGGCCACTTCCTGCGCCAGACCCTCACCTCCGGCGGCAGCGTCGAGGTGGACGGACGCCGCGGCGTGGTCGAGCGCGTCGGGCCCGTCGACACCCTGCTGCGCGACGAGACGGGCGCCTGGAGCATCCCCAACGCGCAGCTGATCGACCAGGTCGTGGCGCGTTGACGCACGCGCGGGCCCTGCGCGGACGCCGGCCGTGAGCAGCTGGCTGTCGCTGGTCGGCTGGCGCGACGTGCTCGACGTCGCGGTGGTCGCGGTGTTCGCCTGGCTGGCGATCCGCTACTTCCGGCGCACACGCACCCGGGCCGCCGCCTTCGGGCTGGCGCTGATCGGGGTGGTGTACGTCGTCGCGCGCGGACTCGAGCTGCGGCTCACCGAGTCGATCCTCCAGGGCTTCTTCGCGGTGCTGGTACTGGTGCTGGTGATCGTGTTCCAGGACGACCTGCGCCGGGCCTTCGAGCAGCTGGGGAGCTGGCGGCGCGGCCGCGACGAGCCCGACGACCAGGGGCGCATCGACCTGCTGGCGCGGACGGTGACGCGGCTCGCGTCCACGCGCACCGGCGCCCTGATCGTGCTGCCTGGCAGCGAGCCGCTCGAGCGGCACCTGGAGGGCGGCGTCGCGCTCGGCGGCAGGCTGAGCGAGCCCCTGCTGCTCTCGCTGTTCGACTCCAGCTCGCCGGGTCACGACGGCGCGGTGGTGCTGCGCGGGTCGCGGGTGGAGCGCTTCGCGGTGCACCTGCCGCTGTCGGCGAACCATGCCGCGCTGGGTCCCGGCGGCACCCGCCACGCGGCCGGGCTGGGGCTGGCGGAGCGCTCCGACGCCACCTGCATCATCGTCTCGGAGGAACGCGGAACGGTGTCGGTGGCGCGGGGCGGCGAGCTGCGCACGCTGTCGCGCCCCGAGGACCTGGTCGGCGCCCTGGGACGCGAGCCGGAGACGGCGGACACTGCGGCGGCCAGCCCCTTCCGGCGCGGCGGACGCGACGTCGCGCTGGCGCTGGCGGCGGCCGTGGCGTCGTGGCTGGTGTTCGTGCCCGGCTCCGATACCGGTGAGCTGGCGGTGGAGGTGCCGGTCGAGGTGTCCGACCTGCCCAGCGAGTGGGTGCTGGAGACCGTGGAGCCCCGGACGGTGTCGGTGCTCCTGCGCGGGCTGCGCCGCGACCTGGTGCTGGTCGACGAGGGAGAGGTGCACCTGCGCGTCGACGCGCGCCTGGCGGCGCTCGGCCGCCGCACCTTCACCCTGTCGGAAGACGACGTGCGCAAGCCGGGCGTGCTGAGCGTGGTGTCGTTCGAGCCGAGCCAGGTGCGTTTGTCGCTGGTGCCCGCCGGCAGCTAGAAGCGCTTCTCGATCCCCACCGTCGGCACCGGCTTCTCGCGCTCCTGGCCCGTCTCCTCCTCGACCCGCACCCCGCCGCGCAGACTCGTCGAGTCGTCCACGTCGAGGGCCACGCCGGCCTCGGTGCGCTTGCGCTCGGTGCCCGGGCGCAGCGGCGTCGACTCCTTGCTCTGCTCGAAGGTGGGGCGCAGCGGGGCCGATGCGCGCTCCTCTTCCGGACCGGCCTGGGCGTCCTCTTCCTCGGCTTCGGGCAGGCCCGGCCGCCCCGGCGCGCCGGTCGCGGCCGGCAGGCGCAGCAGGTCGTCGAGCGGCAGGTGGGGCGTCTCGGCCTCCGGCGGCGGCGCGGGCGGTGCGGAGGCCGCCGGCCGCGCGGGAGACGCCGCCGCGACGGGAGCGGGAGGCGTGGCCGCCGCCGGATCCGGCGCGGCCGCCGCCGGCGGCGGGGTCGGGTCCGACGGGGTCTCGGGGGCCGGCGGCACCTCGGCGCTGCACGCGAGCCACAGGCCCGCGGCGAGCCAGAGGGGGGGACTCCTGCGCATGCCGCGAGCTTAGCGATCCGCCTTCGCGGGCCCGCAGCCCCTCCCATCGGACCCCTTCTCCCGTCCGACCGGACCGGCCTTCCCCTTCCTTCGACCCCTGCCCGGCCGGCGACGTCCGGCGCAGGCTGTCCCGGCAACCGGACGCGAAGGAGATGCGGGATGTGGAATCAGCTCTGGGGTCAGATGTCGTGGGGAACCGCCGTGGTGCCGGGACCGGGCGCCGGCGCGCTGCTGGGGGTGGCGCTGGCCATGCTCCTCGTGGGCTGGTGGGCGACCCGCCGCCGCGCGGTGCGGCCGCTGGCGGCGCTGCTGCTGGTGAGCGGCCTCGCCGTGCCGATCGCGGTCTACGCGACCGTCACGCTCCCCTACACCTTCAGCAACGGCAGCGTCGCCGACGCCGACGAGGTGAACGCCAACTTCGCCGCGCTGGTGGCGGCGGTGGAGGCGAACCAGGACCGGCTCGACGAGATCGGCCAGATGTTCCTCACCACCGACGCCTGCCCGGCCGGACACACCGCCGTCGAAGACGGCTACATCCGCCTGGGGGGCGCCGGCCTCACGATCGTGCCGACGGCGCGCACGCTGGCCACGCCGGGGCACCAGCACGCGGTGGGATCGCTCAGCGTGGACGTGGACGGCTCGCACACGCACACCTTCAACGACTACCACTACCGGGACACGGGCTTCGACCCGAACTACGCGACGCCCACCGGCGACGACACCGGAATTCGCAGCAGCACGCTCCACAGCACCAACTCGTCGCCCGCGCACAGCCACGGCCTGAGCGGGTCCGTCGGCACGGGGGCGGCGTCCGGCGACGCCGACCTCACCGCCACCGGCCAGCTCGAGCACGTGCTGCTGCGGCTCTGCGCGAAGCCCGCACCCTAGAGCTTCACGCAGAGCCGCAGCAGCACGGGCTCGAGCTGGCCGGTGGCGGTGAGGTCGGCGTCGCCGGACGAGATCGGACGAGCGTCGTGGAGGGAAAGAGAGTAGTGTCGT
>JBNLVK010000170.1:0-2450 GCA_050618055.1 Myxococcota bacterium | reverse complement strand
GTCGCCGACGTCGAGGCTCCAGTCGATGGTCGAGTAGGGGAAGGCCACGTAGAAGGGCACGCCGTTGTCCTTCGCGGCCAGCGCCTTCAGGTAGGTGCCGATCTTGTTGCAGACGTCGCCGCCCGCCGTCACCCGGTCGGAGCCGGTGATGCACAGGTCGACGCGGCCGGTGCGCATCAGGTGTCCGCCGGCGTTGTCGGCCACCACCGTGTGAGGCACGCCGTGCTGCATCAGCTCCCAGGCGGTGAGCGACGCGCCCTGGTTGCGCGGACGCGTCTCGTCCACCCAGACGTGCACCGGCACGCCGCGGTCGTGGGCCAGGTAGACCGGCGCCAGCGCCGTGCCCCAGTCGACCGTGGCCAGCCAGCCCGCGTTGCAGTGGGTCAGGACGTTCACCGGCGAAGCGCCGCCGGCGTGGGCCTTCTCGACGAGCGCCGCACCGTGGTCGGCGATGGCGCGGCACAGGGCCACGTCCTCGTTGGCCAGCTCGCTGGCGCGGGCGTAGGCCGACTCGACCCGCGCGCCGAGCGCCACGCCCACCAGGTGGTCGCGCATGGCGTCGACGGCGAAGCGCAGGTTCACCGCCGTGGGCCGGGTCGCCAGCAGCCGGTCGCAGGCCGCCAGCAGCGCCGCGTCCGACGGGTCCTCGAGCATCTGGAGACACACGCCGTAGGCCGCGGTCACGCCGATGAGCGGAGCGCCCCGCACCTGCATGTCCCGGATCGCGCGGGCGGCGTCGTCCAGGGTCGAGAGGGTCACCACCTCGAAGCGGTGCGGCAGCCGGGTCTGGTCGATGATCTCGACCGAGCGCGCGTCGTCGGCGACCCAGATGGTGCGGTACGCGGTGCCGCCGACCCGCACCGGCCCTCAGTCCCCCTCGAACTCGCAGAGCGCGTGGAGCGGCAGGCCCGCCTCCTTCAGCCGCGCGCTGCCGCCCAGGTCGGGCAGGTCGACGATGCAGCAGCAGCCCACGATCTCGCCGCCGGCCTTGCGAATGAGCTGGGCCGCGGCCAGCGCCGTGCCGCCGGTCGCCACCAGATCGTCGACCAGCAGCACGCGCTCGCCCTCCAGGATCGCGTCGGTGTGGATCTCCACGCGGTCGCTGCCGTACTCGAGCTCGTAGTCCTCGCCGATCGTGTCGTAGGGCAGCTTGCCGTGCTTGCGCACCGGCACGAAGCCGGCCTCGAGCGCGTGGGCGAGCGCCCCGGCCAGGATGAAGCCGCGCGCCTCGATGCCCGCGACCTTGTCGATGCGCGTGCCCTGGTAGGGCTCGACCAGGCGCTCCAGCGTGAGCCGCATGCCCACCGGGTCCTGGAGCAGGGTGGTGATGTCGCGGAACTGGATGCCCGGCTTCGGGTAGTCGGGAATGGTGCGGATGCGGGACTTGATGGTCATGCGCTCCTCGTTCAGGCGTCCCGCAGGACGCGCCCGGCCACGCCGTCGAGCCGGGCCACGAGCTCCGGATCGCGCGCGTCGGGCGGCGTGATGATGGCGGTGTCGAGCGCCCGGTCGCAGCCCGCCGGGCACGGCGTCGCCCGCGCCGCCAGCGGTCGCGCCAGGCCGGCCACCAGCGAGCGGGCCCGGTCCGCGTTGTCGGTCAGCACCGCCACGATGTCGGCCACCTCGACCGCCGCCTCCTCCGGGTGCCAGCAGTCGTAGTCGGTCACCATCGAGACGCTCGCGTAACAGATCTCCGCCTCGCGGGCGAGCTTCGCCTCGGGCATGTTGGTCATGCCGATCACGTCGCAGCCCCAGGAGCGGTACAGCTCCGACTCGGCGCGGCTCGAGAACTGGGGACCCTCCATCGCCAGGTAGGTGCCGCCGCGCACCAGCGGAATGCCGCGCTCCTCGCCCGCCAGCAGCAGCGCCTCGTGCAGGCGTGCACACACCGGATCGGCCATCGACACGTGGGCCACGCAGCCGCGGCCGAAGAAGGTCTTGCTGCGGGCGAAGGTGCGGTCGACGAACTGGTCCACCAGCACGAAGGTGCCGGGCGCCAGCTCCTCGCGCAGCGATCCGCAGGCCGAGACCGAGACCAGGTCGGTCACGCCGGCCCGCTTCAGGGCGTCGATGTTGGCCCGGTAGTCGATCTCCGACGGCGGCAACCGGTGTCCGCGACCGTGCCGCGGCAGGAAGACGTACTCGACGCCGTCCAGGCGTCCGCGCAGCAGCTCGTCCGAGGGCGTTCCGAAGGACGACCGGGCGCGCTCCCAGCGCGCGTCCTCCAGGCCCGCCAGCTCGTAGACGCCGCTGCCCCCGAGCACTCCGATCACGGTATCGGCCATCGGGGGAATCTAGCGCGTGCTAGGTTGGCGCGACCCCGGTCCCGGGGAGTCCGCCGTGGAGGACGCACGCCCGACCCTGGGACGCGCCGGCGAGGACGCCGCCGCCCGCTACCTGGCGCGCCGCGGCTACCGGGTGGTCGCGCGCAACGCGCGCGCCGACCGGGG
>JBNLVK010000169.1:0-4404 GCA_050618055.1 Myxococcota bacterium | reverse complement strand
AGCTGAAGGCCGGCACGCGCATCCAGAGTGCCGTCTGCAACACCGAGGTGATGGTGATCGCCGCGCCCGACGGCGACGTCGACGTGCGCTGCGGCGGCACCCCGATGATCGAGATCAGCGCCGATAAGAGCGGCGGATCGCCCGACGCCGCCTTCGCCGACGGCACCCAGATCCGCAAGCGCTACGTTAACGAGGCCGGCGACCTGGAGCTGCTGGTGACCAAGCCCGGCGACGGCTCGCTGGCCGTCGGCGACACGGCGCTGGCGCTCAAGGAAGCCAAGCCGCTGCCGTCCTCCGACTAGCCCCGCGCACCGGAGCCTTCCATGAACCTGATGATGCTGCTCGAGATGGCGGCGTCGACCTTTCCCGATCGCGTCGCCGTCCAGCACGACGACGATCGCCTGACCTACGGCGAGCTGTTCCAGGCGGCCGGCGCCGCCGCGCGGCGCATCCAGGAGACGGGGGCGAAGCACGCCGCCGTGCTCGACGTGTCGAGCCTGGCGCTGCCGGTGGGCCTGTTCGGTGCGGCCTGGGCCGGCGTGCCTTTCGTGCCGCTGAACTACCGGCTCACCGGCGACGAGCTCGACCGCCTGATCGAGCAGATCACCCCTTCGGTGCTGGTCACCGACGCGGACCGGGTTCCGGTGCTCGAAGGCCGCAGCGAGCTGTCCGTCTTCGCGCGCGACGCGTTCCTGTCCGACACGCGCGGCGGGCCGGCCCACGACGCCGAGTGGGCGATGGACCCGGAGGAGATCGCGATCCTGCTGTTCACCAGCGGCACCACCGGTCCGCCCAAGGCGGCGGTGCTGCGCCACAAGCACGTGGTGTCCTACATCCTGGGCTCGGTCGAGTTCGCGTCGGCCGCCGAGGAGGACGCCACCCTCGTCTCGGTGCCGCCCTACCACATCGCCGGCATGTCGGCGCTGGCCAGCTCGGTGTACTCGGGCCGGCGCATCGTGCAGCTGCCGAACTTCAAGGCCGATCGCTGGATCGAGCTGGTGCGCGGCGAGAACATCTCCTACGCGTTCGTGGTGCCGACCATGCTGTCGCGCATCATCGAGCAGCTCGAGGCCGAAGGCGGCGGCAAGCTGCCCAGCCTGAAGGCCATCTCCTACGGAGGCGGCAAGATGCCGCTGCCGGTGATCGAGCGGGCGATGAAGCTCTTCCCCGAGGCGAACTTCACCAACGCCTACGGACTGACCGAGACGAGCGCCACGCTCACCGTGCTGGGACCCGACGACCACCGCAGCGCCGCCGCCAGCGACGAGCCGGCGGTGCGGCGCCGGCTCACCAGCGTGGGCAAGCCGCTGCCGACCGTGGAGATCGAGATTCGCGACGAGGACGGCAAGCCGCTGCCGCCCGGCCAGCGCGGCGAGATCTGCGTGCGCGGCGAGCAGGTGTCCGGCGAGTACCTGGGCAAGGGCACCCGCACCGGCACGGACGGCTTCTTCCCCACCCGCGACGGCGGCTGGCTCGACGAAGAGGGCTACCTGGTCCTCGAAGGGCGCATCGACGACATCATCGTGCGCGGCGGCGAGAACATGTCGCCCGGCGAGATCGAGGACGTGCTGCTCGAGCACGCAGCCGTCGAGGACGCCGCCGTGGTGGGCGTGCCCGACGAGCAGTGGGGCGAAGCGGTCGCCGCGGTGGTGAGCCTGAAGCCGGGCCACAGCGCCACCGCCGACGAGCTGCGCGAGTTCGTGACGAAGCACCTGCGCTCGTCGCGCGCGCCGTCGCGCATCGAGTTCCGCGACGAGCTGCCCTACAACGAGACCGGCAAGCTGCTGCGCCGCGTGGTGCGCCAGTGGCTGACGGAAGAGGGCGCGTAGCCACGTCGAAGCTGCTGGACGCCGACGCGGCGCTGGCGCGCCTGCGTGACCCGGGCGCGCTGGACCGCCTGTCGGCGCTGGGCGGCGAGTCGCCGCTGCTGGTGGACCTGCGCGGCGAGGACCCGGCGGCGTGGACCGGCGCCGGGCTGCTCGGCACGCTGCCGTGCCCTTCGGTGGCGTGGGTCGACGCGGGCGGCGAGGCGCCGGGCTTCGACGTGGTGGTCGAGAGCGAGACGGCCCTTCACGAGGTGACGCAGAAGATCCGGCGCAACCCGCTGGCGTCGCTGGCCCTGGTGCAGCTGCTGCGCCTGAACGAGGCGCGCAGCCTGCACGAGGGCCTGGTCGCCGAGTCGCTGGTCTACGCGACGCTCCAGGCGGGACCCGAGTTCTACGACTGGCTGTCCGCGAAGCGGCCGCCGAAGCCGCGTCCCGATGCGGAAGGTCCCGCGGTGCGCATCGAGCGCGACGGCGAAACCCTTCACCTGACCCTCGACCGCCCCGCCAAGCGCAACGCCTTCTCGGCCGAGATGCGCGACGGCCTGTGCGAGGGGCTCACCGTGGCGCTGGCCGACGAGTCGATCGCGCACGTCGAGCTGCGCGGCGAGGGACCCTGCTTCTGCAGCGGCGGCGACCTGGACGAGTTCGGCACGCTGCCCGATCCGGCTACCGCCCACGCCATCCGCAGCACGCGCAACCCGGGCCGGCTGCTCGTGGCCTGCGCCGACCGCGTGCGCGCGACGGTGCAGGGCGCCTGCGTGGGCGCGGGCATCGAGCTTCCGGCCTTCGCCGCCCACGTGACGGCCCGCGCCGACGCCACCTTCCGCCTGCCCGAGGTGTCGATGGGCCTGGTGCCGGGCGCCGGCGGAACCGCCAGCTTGCCGCGACGCATCGGTCGCCAGCGCACGGCCTGGATGGCACTCTCCGGCGCGGTGGTGGACGCGAAGAGGGCCGCCGCGTGGGGACTGGTGGACGAGGTGATCGAATGAGCGTGTGGGGGGTCTGCCGGCCCGTGTTGGCGGCGGCGCTGGCGGCGACGATCTGGGCGGTGGCCGGCGCGGCCCAGCCGGCGGCGCCCACCTTCGACCTGGTGCTGGCCGGCGGGCGCGTGCTCGACCCGGCGAGCGGACACGACGGGGTGATGCACGTGGGCATCCTGGAAGGGCACGTCGCTGCGCTTTCGACCGACCCGCTCGCGGGCAAGGAGGTGGTGGACGTCAGCGGGCTGGTGGTGGCGCCCGGCTTCATCGACGTGCACGTGCACGGCCAGAACCCGCTCTCCTGGGACTTCATGGCGCGCGACGGCGTGACCACGGCGCTCGACCTGGAGCTGGGCGCCCACGGCATGGAGGGCTTCTACCGGCAGCGCCAGGGCACGGCGCGGGTGCACTACGGCGTGTCGGCGGGGCACATTCCGGCGCGGGTGAAGTGGAGCACCGGGGTCTCGCCGGGCCACGTGGCGACCCGCGGCACCGGCTTCATGGCGGCGCTGACCCGGTTCATCCAGCGCTGGTGGCAGCCGACCGGCTGGGCCACCGACGAGGCCGACGCCGAGGGCGTCGCCGAGATCGTCGGACTGCTGGACGCGCAGCTCGACGAGGGCGGTGTGGGCATTGGCATGGGGCTGGCGTACACGCCGGGCGCCACGCCGGACGAGGTGCGCGCCGTGTTCGAGCTGGCGAAGCGCCGCGGCGTGCCCGTCTTCGCCCACATCCGCGGCCAGGAGCGGCCCGACGACAAGGCACCCATCGAGAGCATCCTCGAGCATGTGCGCGCCACCGGAGCGTCGCTGCACGTGCTGCACGTCAACAGCAGCGGCGGCGACGCGCTGGCCGCCTACCTGGCCGCCATCGACCAGGCCCGCGCCGACGGCTTCGACGTCACCGCCGAGGTCTACCCCTACACCGCGTCGTCCACCTTCCTGGAGAGCGAGGTCTACAGCGAGGGCTGGCGCGAGCGCAGCGGCCTGGACTACGACGACCTGCAGTGGGTGGCCACCGGCGAGCGCCTGACCGAGGAGACGTTCGCGAAGTACCGCGCCCAGGGCGGCGCCGTCATCGCCCACGGCATGAAGGAAGAGAACATCCAGCTCGCCATCGCCCACCCGGGCGTGATGATCGCCAGCGACGGCATGGCCTTCTACGACGGCGGGGAGCACCCGCGTGGCGCCGGCACCCACGCGCGAATCCTGGGCCGCTACGTGCGCGAGCTGGGCGTGATCGACCTGCCCACCGCCGTCTCGAAGCTGGCGAACCTGCCGGCCGAGCGGCTCGAGGGCTTCGTGCCGGCCATGAAGCGCAAGGGGCGCATCCGCCTGGGCGCCGACGCCGACCTCACCGTGTTCGACCCGGCCACGGTCGTCGACCGCGCCACCTTCGAGGACAGCCACCAGCCGAGTGCCGGCATTCCCTTCGTACTGGTGGAGGGCCCCTTCGTGGTGCGCGACGGCGCGCTGGTGGAGGGCGCGCTGCCGGGTCGGGGCATCCGCTTCCGCGCGGAGCGCTAGCGTGGGTGCGGCGCGCATTCTGGGCCTGTGCGGCAGCCTCCAGCCCGCGTCGAGCAACGCCTGGCTGCTGGC
>JBNLVK010000168.1:0-24267 GCA_050618055.1 Myxococcota bacterium | reverse complement strand
AGATCTGGTGGCGCGGCTGGGCAAGCCGCCGTCGCCCGGCGAGATGGGCGCCCAGGTGGCGGTGGCGCTCCAGGCCGGCGAGATCCGGGGCCTGGCGGCGCTGCACCCGACCGTGGTCTTCGACGCGCGCATCGATCCGGGCTGCGTCGAGGTGATGATGCCGCTGCTCGAGTCGCTGCGCGTCGGGCTGGTGAAGAGCGAGCAGCCGATCGTCGACGCGCTGTGGTCGCGGCTGTCGCGCCGCGGACGCAGGCGGGCGGTGGTCGACCGGCTGGAGACGGCCTACGCGGTCGGGCCGGCGGCGGCGCGGCTGGTGGGGGTGGGCGAGGGCGCCACGGCGCGCAGCGCCGGCCCCGACGACCTGGAGCCGCTGGTGCACGCGGCGCGCGAGAGCCTGCGCGAGGAGAGCCGCCCCGACCCCTTCTCCGGCGACATCCGGGGCTTCCGCCGCTGGGTGCGGGGTCGGGTGCCCCGCGCGCGGGTGGTGGAGAGCCAGGGGCGGATTGCCTTCGTGGGCTACGCCGACGTGCGGCGCGCCGACGGCTGGCTGCTCCAGGGCATCTACACCTGGCCCGACGAGCGCCGCCGCGGCTTCGCCGCCGCCGGCACCTCGGCCCTGTGCCGCGAGGCCTTCGACGCCGGCGCCGACCACGTGCAGCTGGCGGTGGTCGAGGGCAACGAGCCGGCCCGCAACCTCTACGAGGGGCTGGGCTTCGAGCCCTTCGGCCGGCTGCGCACCATCCTCTTCCTCTGATCCTGCGGGGCACGCGCGGGCTTGCTGGGTCCGCCGGCGCTCCGGTAGTGTGCCGCCCCCAACCCCGAGAGGACTCAGGAGACCCCCATGGCACTGCTCGACGGAAAGGTCGCGATCGTAACCGGAGCGGGCGGCGGCATCGGCCGCGAGCACGCCCTCGCCCTCGCCAAGGAAGGCGCAGCCGTGGTCGTGAACGACCTGGGCGGCGCCCGCGACGGATCCGGCGGGGGGTCGGCCATGGCGGACCAGGTGGTCGACGAGATCAAGGCCGCCGGCGGCGAGGCCGCCCCGAACTACGACGACGTCTCCACCGTCGAGGGCGGCCAGAACATCCTGAAGACGGCCCTCGACCACTTCGACCGCGCCGACATCCTGGTGAACAACGCGGGCATCCTGCGCGACAAGTCCTTCGCGAACACCACCGAGGACATGTGGGACATCGTGGTGAAGGTGCACCTGAAGGGCACCTACTGCGTCACCCACGCCGTCTACAACCACATGAAGGAATCGAACCAGGGCGGCGTCATTATCAACACCAGCTCCACCTCCGGGCTGAACGGCAACTTCGGCCAGGCCAACTACGGCGCCGCCAAGGCGGGCATCGCCGGCATGTCGCGCTGCCTGGCGATCGAGGGCGTGAAGTACGGCGTCCGCGTGTTCATCCTGGCGCCGGTGGCGCTGACCCGCCTGACCGACGACCTGCCGATGTTCCAGCAGGAGGAGATCAAGGCCCAGATGAACCCGGGTCTGGTGTCGCCGCTGGTGGTCTACCTGGCCAGCGACCTGGCCAAGGACCAGACCGGCAAGACCTTCTTCGTGGGCGGCGGCCGCATCGCCGAGATGAAGGTGGTCACCCACACCGGCATCACGAAGACCGGGAACGGCGGGCTCTGGACCGCACAGGAGATCGCGGAGCAGATGAAGCCCGGGGAGATCCTGCTGCCCGAATAGCGCGCGGTGCAGTAGCCGTCCCGGGGACGGGATGTACCCTCTCCGGGATGGCGGAGCCCGTTCAGTCGAGCGAAGCGCCGGGCATCGGGGAAGATCCGCTCTCGGCGATGACCGAGCGCTTCAACCTGATCTTCCGGCTGTTCGCGCACCGCTTCTTCCGCCACTTCGACCTGGACGACGCCACCGTCGAGCGGCTGCGCGACCTGGAGAAGCGCGGGACGGTCGTGTACGTCATGCGCTACGCGAGCCGGCTCGACTACTTCCTGTTCAACACGCTCTTCCTGCGCGAAGGGCTGCGGCTGTCGAGCTTCGCCAACGGCATCCGCTTCCTGCACGTGCGGCCGTGGCTCGAGGCGGCGCGGCTGTGGTGGCGGCGTCCCCGCGGCGTGTCCCAGGACGTCGAGCTGGTGCGCGCCCGCGAGTACGCCCGCGAGCTGACCCGCGAGGGGGCGTCGCTCTTCCTGTTCCTGCGCACCGCCTACCTGCGCACCCAGCTGCGCTCGCGCCGGCGGGCGATCGCGGAGCAGAAGACCGAGCGCGACCTGCTGTCCGAGGTCGTGCGGGCGGCCCAGACGTCGGAGCGCGACGTGCACGTCGTGCCCCTGGCGCTCTTCTGGCGCAAGGGCCCGCGGGCGCCGCGTCGCTTCCTGAACCTCTCCTACGGCTCGAACACGCGGCCGTCGGACTTGGCCAAGGTCACCTCCTTCCTGACCACCTACCGCGGGCTCCACGTGAAGGTGGGCGAGCCGGTGGACGTGAAGGCCTTCGCCTCCCGCAGCGAGGGCGACGCCCCGACCGCCCTGTCCAGCGTGCTGCGCCGCATGGTGCTCACCTACCTGTACCGCGAGGAGAAGGTGGTCGAGGGGCCTGTGCTCCAGCCGCGCCACCGCGTGCAGGACCTGGTGGTGCGCACCGCACCGGTGCGGGCCGCCATCGCCGAGCAGGTGCGCGAGACCGGCATCACCCGCGAGCGCGGGCGCCTCCAGGCCGAGAAGATGTTCCGCGAGATCGCGGCGAACATGAACTCGACCTTCCTGGCGCTGCTGTCCTGGTCGATCGGCAGCGTGACCAAGCGGCTCTTCAACGGGGTCGAGGTGTCGGGGCTCGAGAAGATCTCCGACTACGCGAAGCGCCACCCGATCGTGCTGGTGCCGAGCCACCGCTCCTACTTCGACTTCATCATCCTGTCGCTGCTCTTCTACGACCGCCACCTGATGCCGCCCCACATCGCGGCCCGCGAGAACATGGCCTTCGGTCCGTTCGGCTTCATCTGGCGCCGGGCCGGCGCCTTCTTCCTGCGCCGCTCCTTCGACGATCCGCTCTACAAGGCGGTCTTCCGCACCTACGTCTCGTATCTCATCAAGGAGGGCTTCACCCAGGAGTTCTTCATCGAGGGCGGACGCTCGCGCACGGGCAAGACGCTCCCGCCGCGGCTCGGCATGCTGTCGTGGAACGTCGAGGCGTTCCTGGAGAGCGGACGGCGCGACCTCTTCTTCGTGCCCATCGCCATCACCTACGAGCGCCTGGTCGAAGAGGGCGCCATGGTGGGCGAGCTGGAGGGCGAGGAGAAGAGCGAGGAGAGCATGCTCGGGCTGATGCGGGCGCGACGCTTCCTGCGCCTGCGCTTCGGCAGCGTGTTCGTGAACTTCGGCGAGCCGATCTCGCTGGCCGAGGCGCTGGGCGACCGCCGCCAGCGCTTCGCCGGCGAGGAGACGCCGGAGCTGGAGGCCGAGCGGCGCGCCTTCGTCGACACCATGGGCCGGCGCATCGTCGAGCGCATCAACTGGGCGGTCGCCGCCAACGCCACCGCGGTGGCGTCGTGCGCGCTGCTGGGCGAGCGCCGCCGGGGTCTGTTCCGGCACGAGTTCGCCCACCGCATGCAGCAGATCGTCGACCTGCTGCACCTCCAGGACGTGCGCCTCACGCCCGAGCTGTCGCGGGACGAGGGCGAGTTCGGCGAATCGATCGCGTCGATGCTGCGCATGGACCTGCTGAAGAGCGCCGACGACACGCGCGGCGAGATCCTCTACTTCGAGCCCGGCAAGCGCCGCGCCCTCGACATCTACCGCAACTCGATCCTGCACTTCCTGGCGGCGCCCAGCTTCCTGGCGCGGCGGCTCGAGGCGGGCGCCAGCGAGGCGGAGCTTCGCGCCGACCTCTCCCAGTGGCTCGACCTGCTGGGCCGCGAGCTGTTCGTGCACAACGCCACGGTGCTGGCCGGCTTCACCGGCTTCCTCGACCACTTCACCAGCCACGGCTGGATCCGCCGGGAGGAGGGGCGCTGGCGTCCCACCGAGGAGGGCCTGCCCGAGCTGCGCTTCCTGGCCGAGCTGACCCGGCCGCTGTTCGAGGCCTACTTCGCCCTGTGCGAGGCGGCGGCGGGCGTGGGCGAGGAGCCCCTCACCTCGAAGGACCTGCTGAAGGCCGCTGCCGAGCAGTTCGAGCACGCGGCGATCCTGGGCGAGGTGGGCCTGGCCGAGTCGGCCAACGACGTGACCTTCGGCAACGCCGTCGACCTGCTGCTCGAGCGGAAGATCCTGGAGCGCGCGCCGGCGGCGGGCAGCGGCCGGGAGCGCCGCGAGAAGCGCTACCAGCGGGGTCCCGCCTTCGACGAGCTACCGGACCTGACCCGGCGTCTGGCGTCCGCCCTCGCGCCCCGTTAGCCTCCGGCCCCCTCGAAACCCGGAGGTCTCGTGGCTGCGCGCGAACGAAAGCGCCTGCGGATCGGACTGCCCAAGGGCAGCCTCCAGCAGACGACCGAGAAGCTCTTCAAGCTGGCCGGCTACGACCTGCGCATCGCCGAGCGCTCGTACTACCCGGACATCGACGACCCGGAGATCGAGTGCATCCTGATCCGGGCCCAGGAGATGGCGCGCTACGTCCAGCAGGGCGTCCTCGACGCCGGCATCACCGGCATCGACTGGACCCTGGAGAACCGCGCCAAGGTGAAGGAGTTGGCGGACCTGCGCGCCCCCTGGCCGAACTACAACCCGGTGCGCTGGATCGTGGCGGTGAAGGAAGGCTCGCCGATCAAGAAGCCGAAGGACCTCGCGGGCAAGCGCATCGCCACCGAGGTGATCAACCTCACCAAGCGCTACCTGAAGCAGCATGGTGTCTCGGCGAACATCGAGTTCTCCTGGGGCACCACCGAGGTGAAGCCGCCGGTGCTGGCCGACGCCATCGTCGACGTCACCGAGACCGGCTCGTCGCTGCGCGCCAACAACCTGCGCGTGATCGACACGGTGCTGGAGAGCACGCCGCGCTTCATCGCCAACCGGGACTCCCACGCCGACGACTGGAAGCGCCAGAAGATGGAGCGGGTGGTGCTGCTGCTCGAGGGCGCCATCGCCGCCGCCGACAAGGTGGGCCTGATGATGAACGTGCCCAAGGGCCGGCTCGACCGGATCCTCGAGTTGCTGCCGGCGCTGGGCACGCCCACCATCTCGACGCTGGCCGACGACCGCTGGGTCGCCATCAACACCGTCATCGCCGAGAGTGTGGTGACCGAGCTGCTGCCGCGCCTGCGCGAGACGGGCGCCCGCGGCATCGTCGAGTACCCGCTGAACAAGATCGTCGACTAGAGCCCGGCTTCGATCTCCCGCCAGCGCGCCAGGATGCGCCGCGCGTAGGGGGAGCTTCCGTTCTGTCCCTGGCGCAGCAGCCGGGCCAGCCCGGTCGGTCCCACGTTGTAGGCGGTGAGGGCGATCTCCCAGCTCGCGTAGCGATCGTGCAGCTCGGACAGGTAGGCGGCGCCCAGCGCCACGTTGGTCGCCACGTCCTGGAGCGCTGCAGCGCCGCGCAGCGGGACGTCGTGGCGCTCGGCCACCGCCCGGGCGGTCGGCAGGCGCAGCTGGAGCAGGCCGATGCCGCCGGAGGGTCCGCGGGCCCGGGGGTCGAAGGCGCTCTCGGTCTCGGCCACCGCCAGCAGCAGGAAGGCGTCCACGGCGGCGCGGCACTCGGCGGCGCCGACCGCCCGCGCCAGGCCGGCGCCGGCCAGGTCCGGCGCCAGCGCCTCGACCGTGCGTGAGATCCGCTCGCGGCGATCGGCGTCGAGGCAGCCCGGGTCGTCGCCCGCGCAGGCGAATGCCGCCAGCCCGGCGGCGATCGCCGCCAGCCGGCGTCCCGCGGACGCTCGGAGCCGGCGACGCGCCGTCAGCGCTTCGCCCGCTCGCGACGGCGCCAGCGGCGCAGGCCCAGCAGCAGGGCGCCCAGCTCCCACAGCGCGACACCCACCGCCATCGAGACCAGGATCAGCACCAGCTTGGGCACCTCGGCGACCGACCAGAACAGCAGGTCGATGCGGGTGGGCTCCAGGTTCTGGAGCACCACGACCGCCAGCAGCAGCCACAGCGTCGCGTAGATCCAGAGCCGCCAGTTCCGTCCCTTCCGGCGTGCGGGCTGCTCCTGCATCGGCGAAAGGGTAGGCGCTCGCGGCTCGCCGCGCGCTTTCTGGGATACGCTCCGGCCCCCATGGAGGCCGCTCGACTTCGCCGGCTGGCCGGAGCGCTGCCGAGCTACACGCGCATCGCCTGGTGGGGGCTGGTGGCGCCGCGCCGCGAGCGGGACGCGCTCGTCGTGCACCAGACCGTCGTGGTCGGCGACGAGGGCGTGCTGCTGGCGGTCCGCAGCGAGCTGCGCGGCTGGGAGCTGCCGGGCGGCATGGCCGAGCCGGGCGAGAGCGGCGAGGCGGCGGCGGCGCGCGAGGTGCGCGAGGAGACCGGCATCGTCGTCGACGCGCCGCGCCTGGTGGCCGAGTTCGAGCGCACCGGCTTCCGGCCCCACACGGCGCGCATCTACCGGGCGCGGGCGGCCGGCGGAACGCTCCGGCCGAGCCACGAGACGCCGCAGGTCGCCTGGTTCCCGCCGGATCGCCCGCCGGCGACCCTCTTCCCCTGGTACCGGGAGCCGCTGGCGCTGGGTCTGGCGGACGCCCCGGGCGTCGCGCGGCGTCGCGAGCACCAGGGACCCGGCGCCGTGCTGCGCGGCCTGGTCATCGACCTGCGCATGCGCTGGGCCGGGTGATAGGCTGACCGGGGAGGACTGACCGGTCGTGATCCTCGTTCTCGTCGTGCTGCTCGGGCTGCTGGGGTGGTGGGCCTGGGAGAAGAGCCAGCGTCGGGCCCACCCGGTGCCGCCGGGTCTCCAGCCGGACGTGACGCTCCCCCACGTGCAGGAGTGGGAGCTCTACCACAACGCGCTCTCGCTCTGCTCGATGAAGGCGCGGGTCTGCCTGGCCGAGCTGGGCATTCCGTACGAGAGCCACCCGATCGACCTGATCGAGACGGGCCGCTACGAGAACATCAGCCGCGCCTTCCTGAAGGTGAACCCGGGCGGGACGGTGCCGGTGCTCGTCCACCGGGGCCACCCGATCTACGAGTCCCACGAGCAGATCCGCTACGCGGCGCTGCACGCGCCGGCCGGCGCGCCGTCGCTGGTGCCCGACGATCCGGCGCTGCGCCAGCAGATGGAGGCCTGGATCGACCGCTCCTCCATCACCGGCGATCCCATCCGCGAGGGTCACCTGAGCGCGGGCAACGCGGTCCCCGGCCAGACGCTGTCGCTGTTCGCCACCATGATCGAGAAGATCCCTGCCTGGAAGATCTTCGAGGGCGTGCTCTTCCACTTCGACCGCAAGCGGCCCTTCCTCTTCCTCACCTTCAAGGCGCGACCCATCGAGAAGCTGCCGGGCATCGCGCCGGTCATGAAGATCCTGGCGCGCAGCCGGCGCGAGATGGCCGCCCACCTGGACGCGCTGGAGGAGCAGCTCGCGAACGGCGGCGGACCCTGGATCCTGGGCTCCCGGTTCACGCTGGCCGACGTCGGCTGGCTGGTGATCTTCGAGCGGCTGGTGCAGGTCGATGCGCTGCACGTCTTCGTGGGCGAGGGGAAGCGTCCCGCCTGCATGGCCTACTGGCACGCGCTGAAGCAGCGACCCTCCTACCGGGAGGCGATCCTCGAGCACGGCCACCCGCTCATCGCCTGGGGCACCGACCGCATCCGCAAGGCCAAGGCGGCGGATCCGGCGCTGCGCGCGGCGCTCGAGGGCGGGTCGGGGAGCTGATGTTCCCCAGACGCAAGAAACCCCCGGGTGGGTCGGCGATCCCGGGGGTCTCTCTTACGTGTCGGGAGGAGAACTCTCTGGCGGCTCAGCGCTGACCTTCCCGCAGCCCGCTGGCCTCCCATTCCTTGGAGAGCTGCTGGAGCTTGCGGGAGAAGTCGTCGAACTCGTCGTCGAACGACAGGATGATCTCGGTGGTGCGCGGGATGTCGTCGCCGTTGAGCAGACCGCGGTAGCGGTTCAGGTTGGCGAGGATCGCCTCGGCCACCTTCAGCGCGCGCTTCTCGGTCTTGATCAGCGGCGACTGGAGCGTGTAGACGTTGTTGCGTCCCCAGAGGCTCTCGTCGCGCACGATCGCGATCTCGCGGTAGACGCTGTTGATCGGATCGAAGTTGTACTCGACACGGACCTCCTTGAAGATGTCCGTGTTGCCGGTGTAGAACCCGCGCTCCTTCTCCACCTTGCCCAGCTGACGACAGCGGGGGCAGTAGAAGGTGTCGCCGTGATTGAGCAGGAACACGCCCTTGGCGTAGTCCTCGCAATCGGTGTTCTCGCAATATCCAACGCCGCGCTTCATGCTGGCCATCCTGTTTTCGGACCGCCTCCTAGGCCCAGCCGCCCCGTCTGGGGTCAGGGGCGAAGTCGAACCCGGTCCGGGCCCATTGGACAGGGATCGCAAGCTGCGTGCCACCTTGCTTCCGCCCCGGGCCGTTCCGAGTCGCGACGCGCCGATACGCTGCGCGGTTGCCGCCGCTCTGCACACGGGCAGAGAGGCCGCCGATCGCGGGGTCGTGGGGGGGCATCCACATGGAGAGAATCATCCTTCCGTGTCCTGCGTACCCGGCCGGACGTCGCGAAGTTTTCTTCGCAGGGAGACTCCCGCGGGCGCGGGATTCGGGGGTCGTCGGCCGAGGAACCGCAGCTTACGGAGCTAACCGCTTATACTGCCGGGGCCGGTGCCTTGTCAACCATCGGCGCTCCGGAAGCGCGGAAACCCGCCCCCAATGTACCCAAACGGGGGCGATTTGTTCGGTTCCGTTTCATTCGTCGAGCACGTACTCGAAGCCCACGAACGAGGCGATCAGGTAGATCGCATCGGCCACCAGCAGCAGCTGGACCGGCTCGAAGGGCACGGCCCCGCCGAGCAGCAGCTCCTGGGTGGCGCGCACCGACCCGGACAGCACCGGGATCAGCAGCGGCAGCAGCAGCAGGGGCAGCATGACCTCCCGGAAGCGGGTGCGGACCGCGATCGCCCCGAACAGCGTGCCCACCGAGCAGATGCCCAGGTTCCCCAGGGCGACGATGCCGGCCAGGGCGGGCACCTCGCCGGTGAGGTCCAGGCCGAAGACGACGGCGAAGGCCAGGCCGGTGAGCGCCTGCACGACGCCCAGGATCAGGAAATTGGCGGCCGCCTTGCCCAGGAAGACCCAGCCACGGTCGCGCGGGACCAGCGCCAGGCCGGTCAGCGCGTCGTTCTCCAGCTCGACCGAGAAGGCCCGGTTGAGTCCCAGCACCGCCGCGAACACGTAGGCCACCCACAAGAGCCCGGGGGCCAGCTCCCGGGTGCGCTCGCCGGCCCCGCCGGGCAGGGCGAAGTGGAAGATCACGACCACCAGCAGCGAGAACAGCAGCATCGACACGGCGCGATCGCGCCCGCGCCACTCGGTGACCAGGTCCTTCCAGAGCACGGCGAGGAGCACGTTCATCGGTCCGCGGCTCCGTCGTCGAGCGCGCGGGCCAGCGCCGCGGCGTCCAGGGCCTGGCCCTCGGCCCGGGCCACCACGCGTCCCCGGGCCAGCACCAGGGCCTCGTCGCTGCCCGTGGCGGCGCGCTGCGGGTCGTGGGTCACCCAGACCACCGTCCGGCCCTCGTCCCGCAGGGACGCCAGACGCTCCGCCAGCCGGTCGGCCGAGCGGGCGTCGAGCCCCGTGAAGTGCTCGTCGAGCAGCACCACCGGCGGGTCGTGGAGCAGGCCGCGGGCGATCGCCAGGCGCTGGGCCATGCCTCGCGAGAAGCCGCCGGCCGGGCGATCCGCCACCGGCGCCAGGCCCTCGCGCTCGAGCGCGCTCCGGGCTCGCGTCTCCCGGTCCGCCAGCCCGTGGAGCCGGGCCGCGAACAAGAGGTTCTCGCGGGCGGTGAGCGTCGGGTAGAGCAGCGTGGCGTGGCCGACGTAGCCCACGCGCCCGCGCCCCTGGCGGTCGGTGGGGCTGCGTCCCGCCACCGTCAGCGCGCCCGCGGTGGGCCGCGCCAGGCCGGCCAGCAGCCGCAGCAGGGTCGACTTGCCGGCGCCGTTGGCGCCCAGCACCGCCAGCGTGCGGCCGGGGGCCAGCTCGAAGTCGACATCGCAGAGGGCCGCCGCGCGACCGAAGCGCTTGGAGAGCGCCCGTGCGGCGATGGCCGCCCCGCTCACGACGCGGGCGGCCCGGGGGGTGAGGGCAGGGCGGCGCCGCACTGGGCGCAGAAGCGATCGCCGGCCTGGGTGGGGGCGCCGCACTGGCCGCAGGCGGCGGCCGCTGCGGGCTTGGCGTCGGCGGACGCCGCCTGCCCGGCCGTTTCCGCTGCGCGCTCGGCCTGGAGCAGCGCCACGGCCCGGGCGCGCAGCTCGGCGCGCATGCGCTGGTGGTCCTCGGCCGACAGCTTGCCGGTCTCGAAGTCCTCGTCGAGCGCGTCGATCGACGCGTACACCGCCTGCCGCTCGCGCGAGATGCCCGTCTCCTCGGCCTCGACCTCGGGCTCGGCGGCGCGCGCGCCGCGCAGCGGACCGATCAGGTAGAAGAGGGCGCCCACCGCCACCAGCAGCACCAGCCCCGTCGAGGCCAGCGCCGGCAGCGGCCGGCGCGGCGGCAGCGTGCGCAGGCCCAGCGACACCGTCTCGCCGCCCTCGATGCCGAAGGCCTCCAGGTGCAGGTAGGAGCGGTCCTCGGTGCGAACCGGGCGCCGGCGATGCAGGCGATCGGTCTCGGGCACGATGCCGGTGTCGGCCACCAGCAGCGTCAGCAGCTCGACGTCGGTCGCGAAGCGGCGCTCGAAGCGGGCGGGCGTGGTCGTGGGAAGCTGGTAGCGCAGCGCCAGGGTGGGATCGCCCGGCGGGATGGGTCCGCGCAGCGCCAGCGCCCCGTCCGGATCGCTGGACAGGCCCATCTCGAGCGAGGCATTCGAGAAGCGCAGCGACTCGGCGCCCGCCGGCAGCGGAACGCACAGCAGCGGCGCGCCGCCGCTGGCTTCCAGCGGCGCGTCGCCCTCCACCCGCAGCTGCCAGGTCTCGTTCACGTCCATGGCCGCGTCGTCGAGCTCGATCCAGAGCCGCGCCTCGGCGACCTCCAGCGGCGCCGCCGCGCCCTCGTCCAGGCGGACCGCCAGGCGCAGGCTGCCGCCCTCTTCCACCCGGTCGGCGCGCAGCGAGCGGTGCACGCCGATCGGCAGCGGGCGCTCGCCCTCGTCGCGCAGCCCCTCGCCCTCCACGTCGGCGCCCACCGGAACCAGCACGCGCGCCCGGTCGGCACCGGCCGGCAGGCCGATCTCCAGGTCGGTGGCGGCCTCGCGGGGCAGGCCGTAGGCGAACTCGATGCCGGCGCTTCCCGGGTACACCGGACCGAAGAAGCGCAGGCGGCGTCCCTCGCGCAGGAAGCCGTCGGTGGCGGTTCCCACCGGGCTCTCGATCTCGGTGGCGCCCTCGGGCAGCCGCACCTCGAAGATCGCCTCGGCGTCGGCCCGCTCCTCGGGCGGCACGAAGACGACGCGCTCCGAGGCGTTGGTGAGGTCGTGGCGGTGGTGGATGCGCAGGTGGCTGCAGCCCTGCTCGACGCGCAGCTCGATCTCCCGGGCGGCGACCGCGGCGACGTCGCGGCTCGGCGTCGCCACCTCGATCTCCACCGTGCGCACGCTCTCGCCCGACTGGAAGACGGCCCGCGCGCCGAAGGGCACGCCGCCCACCCGCGTCCCGACCAGGTAGACGATCTCCGGATCGCCGGACACGCCCTCGAAGCGGAAGCGCCCGTCGGCGTCGGCGCGGCCCTGGCGCAGGCCCGGATCGCCGTTCGGCAGCAGCGAGTAGAGGATCACGCCCACGTCGCCCACGCCGGCGCCGCCCGCCTCGTCGACCACGCGTCCCTCGATGACGGCGTCGCCGGCCGGCACGTCGGGGGGCGCCTCCTGGGCCCACGCGCCCCCCGCCGCCGCGAGGACGAGCGCCGCCCCCCAGGCGAGCGCGCGCCTCATGCGCGGCGGCGTTCCAGCTTCTGGGGCCACATCACGCAGATCGTGCCCGCCACGAACACGTAGGCGCCGATCCAGATCCAGTTCACCAGCGGGTTGCGGTAGACCTTCACGGTGGCGGAGCCGTCGGCCTCGATGGCGGTCAGGATCACGTACAGGTCCTCGCGCAGCGTCGAGTGCACCGACGGGATCGACGAGGGCTGCTGCTCCATCCAGTAGACGCGCTTCTCCGGCGTCATCACCACCACCGGCTCCTCGTCCTGGTAGAGGGCCAGCCGCGCCACGGCGCCGCCGTAGTGCTGGGCCGGGATCGCCTCGGCGGTCAGGTAGCGCAGGCGGTAGTCGGCCAGGGTGAGGTCGTCGCCGGGGCGGACGTTCTCGAGCTTCTCCTCGTTGAGCACCGACCCGGCGGCGCCCATCAGGATCAGCACCGCGCCCAGGTGCACGATGTAGCCGCCGTAGCGCTGCTGGTTCTTGCGCAGCAGGGCGGCGAAGGCCTGGAAGGCGTTCTCCTGGCCGCGGGCGGTGCGCGCGCGGATGGCGCGGGCGTACTCCTGCACGATCGTGCCGACCACGAAGCCGGACAGGCTCCAGGCCATCAGCGCGTAGAAGTTGAGCGCCGACCCGACCAGCAGGACCACCGCCACGCCGGTGGCCACGCCGGCCAGCGTCGGCCACACGAACTGGCGGCGCAGGTTCGCCGGCGAGGCGCGCCGCCAGGCGATCAGCGGACCCACGCCGGTCAGCAGCAGCAGCAGCAGCGTCAGCGGTCCGTTCATGGTGTTGAAGAACTTGGGGCCCACCGCGATGCGGTCGCCGCTCACCGCCTCGGAGAACACCGGGAACATCGTCCCCCAGAACACGACCATCAGGATCGCGATGAACACCCAGTTGTTCAGCAGGAAGGCCGCCTCCCGCGAGATCGAGCTCTCCAGCTGGTTCTCGCTGCGGATCACCCCGCGGCGCGCGAACAGCGCCATCAGGAACACCGCCGCCGTGAACAGCACGTAGCCCAGGAAGACGCTGGTGAAGATCGGCGTCTGGGCGAAGGCGTGCACCGACTGCACGATGCCGCTGCGGGTCAGGAACGTGCCGAACAGGCAGAGCGTGTAGGTCAGGCCGATCAGCAGCAGGTTCCAGGTCTTCAGCATGTCCCGCTTTTCCTGGATCATCACCGAGTGCAGGTAGGCGGTGGCGGCGAGCCAGGGCATGAACGACGCGTTCTCCACCGGATCCCAGGCCCAGTAGCCGCCCCAGCCGAGCACTTCGTAGGCCCAGCGTCCGCCCAGCACGATGCCGATCGACAGGAACAGCCAGGGGAAGAGCGTCCAGCGCCGCGTGGTGCGGAACCAGGTGGTGCCCAGCTCGCCGGTGAGCAGCGCCGCGAAGGCGAAGCCGAAGGGCACTACGAAGCCCACCAGCCCGGTGTAGAGCATCAGCGGGTGGATCATCATGACCGGGTGCTGGAGCAGCGGGTTGAGCCCCGCCCCGTCGGAGAGGGTGTGCCCCGGCGGCAGCTTCTCGAACGGATCGGTGACGAAGCACAGCAGCACCAGGAAGAAGATCATGTTGGCCTGGAGCACCGCCGTGACCCAGGGCATGAGCGTGCGGTTCTGCCGCCGGTTGGTGAGCACGCAGGCGCTGCCGTAGGCGCAGAGCATGAACAGCCACAGCAGCAGCGACCCGGCCTGACCGCCCCAGAGCGCGGCCAGCCGGTACTGGATGTCCATGCTGCGGGCCGAGTTCGAGGCGACGTAGACGAGCTGGTAGTCGTGGGTGGCGAAGGCCCAGAACAGGCCCAGCATCGCCAGCGTCACGAAGCCGGACACCACGAGCAGCGTGCGCTCGGCCACCCGGGTCCAGTCGGGGCGGCGGGCGGCGCCGGCGTAGACGGCCGCTCCGAAGCCGGCGACGGCCAGCAGCAGGGCGAAACGGAGAGCGGACGCGCCGACTTCGGTCATGCGGCGCGCGTCAGTTCAGCGCCGCAGCTTGCGCGGGATCCATGCCCTCGAACTTGGAGGGGCACTTGGCCATCACCTTGTCGGCGTGGAAGGTGGCGCCGGCATCGGCCGTACGGAACTGACCCTCCACCACCACCTCGGCGCCGTCCTTGAAGAGATCCGGGGTCTCCAGGCTGTTGAAGACCACCGGCAGGACCGCCCCCGGCGGTCCGCCGGCGTGGGGCGGATCGTTCTGGACGGCGAAGCGCACGGCCCGGGCCTCCACGTCGCGATCGATCGAGCCCTCGGCCACGTAGCCGTGCACCCGGGCGTGATCGCCGGGCGTGGCCCGGTCCTGGAACTCGGTGAGCGTCTGGTAGTAGGTGAACGAGGCGCCGGCCTCGAGCTGGGTCACTGCGTACCAGCCCAGCAGCAGCGCGATCAGGGTGGCGCCGCCGGCGATCTGTACCCCCTTCGACATGGGCGCGAGAGTATCCGAGAAGTGCCGGGTCGGCAAAGTGCCCCCTCGGTCGAAAATACAGGAAAAACAAAGGGTTACGGACCTGCAGCCATTGACAGCAGGGGGGCGCGCCGCTACCCGCAGGGCATGGCCGACGACTTCTCCGAGCGCTCCGGCCGGGTCGAGCCCTTCCTGGCCATGGAGGTGATGGAGCGGGCCTTCGCCATGGAGCGCCGGGGCACGCCGGTGCTCCACCTGGAGATCGGCGAGCCCGACTTCGATCCGCCGCCGGCCGCCGTCGAGGCCTGCGTCCGCGCGCTGCGGGAGGGCGAGACCCGCTACACCGACAGCCGCGGTCTGCTCTCCCTGCGCGAGGCGATCGCCGCCGACTACGACCGCCGCTTCGGCCTGGACGTCTCGCCGGACCGGGTGCTGGTCACCAGCGGCACCTCGCCGGCCATGTGGCTCGTCTTCACCCTGCTGGTCGAGCCCGGCGACGAGGTGGTGATCGGCACGCCCCACTACCCCTGCTACCCGAACTTCGTGCGGGCCTGCGGCGGCACGCCGGTGTTCGTGCCCACCGACCCGGAGCAGGGCTACCGCCTGGACGCCGACGCGGTGCGCGCCGCCACGACGCCGCGCACCCGCGCCATCGTGGTCGGCTCGCCGGCCAACCCGACCGGCGCGGTGCAGAGCGCGGCGGCGCTGCACGAGATCGCGGCGCTGGGGCTGCCCGTCGTGTCCGACGAGATCTACGACGGCCTGCTCTACGACGGCGCCAAGGTCACCTGTGCGCTCGCGACCGGAGCACCCGCCTTCGTGCTCGACGGCTTCTCGAAGCGCTACGCCATGACCGGCTTCCGGCTGGGCTGGGTGGTGTCGCCCGAGGGCGCCGCGCGGCGGCTCCAGGTGCTCCAGCAGAACCTGCTCATCTCGGCCAGCCGCTTCGTGCAGCACGCCGGCCTGGCGGCGCTGCGCGAGGGCGAGCCGACCGTGCGCGCCATGGTGCAGACCTACGCCGCCCGCCGCGACCGCCTGGTCGCCGGCCTGCGCGAGATCGGCTTCCGCGTTCCGACGCTGCCGGAGGGCGCCTTCTACGTGTTCGCCGACGCGCGCGACTTCGGAGCCGACTCGAAGGCACTGGCCTTCGATCTCCTCGAGCGCGCCCACGTGGGGGTCACGCCGGGCGTCGACTTCGGCGCGGCGGGGGAGGGCTGGCTGCGCTTCTGCTACGCCGCCTCCGAGGACACCCTCGACCGGGCCCTCGAGCGCCTGGCGGCGGCGCTCGCCTGATGGGTCGCTCGCGCAGCGGATCGCCCGCGGTGCGCGCCGACTGGATGGCGGCGGCCGCCTCGGCGGCGCAGTTCCCGCCGCCCGGCGCGCCCGAGGTGGCCTTCCTGGGCCGCAGCAACGTGGGGAAGTCGAGCCTGCTGAACCGGCTGGTGCAGCGGAAGGGCCTGGCGAAGACCAGCTCGACGCCGGGCAAGACGCGGCTCCTCCACTGGTACGCGGTGGAGCGCAAGGGGCGCGACCTGTGGCTCGTCGACCTGCCGGGCTACGGCTACGCCAAGGTGTCGCGCAGGGAGCGCGAGAAATGGCAGCCGCTGGTCGAGTCGTACCTGGGCGATCGCCCGACGCTGCGCGCGGCGGTGCTGCTCCAGGACCTGCGCCGCGACTGGAGCGAGGACGAGTCGCTGCTGGTCGCGTGGCTGGCCGAGCGCGACGTGCCGGTGCTGGTGGCACTGACCAAGTGCGACAAGCTGAAGCCCATGCGCCGCGCGGAGCGCGTGCGCGTGCTGAAGAAGGCGATCGGCCTGCCGAAGGCGAGCGTGGTGGCCACCTCCGCCCAGAGCGGCGACGGCGTCGAGGACCTCTGGGCCGCGATCTTCGAGCGGCTCTAGCGGAACAGGTCCGTCGCAGGATCGCGCAGCAGGTCCTTCACGCGGCCCTCGCCGGCGGGGGCGATGCCGGTGATCCACACGGCGGGCACGCCGGACATCTTGGGCATCAGCAGGCCGGCGGCGGCGGCCAGCTGGTCGACGGTGGCCATGGCCGTCACCTCCAGGATGCGGCCGGCCAGGTCGGGACCGCCGCGCTGGTCGTCGATGGGGGCGATGCCGGCCGAGCCCAGCGCCACGTCCACCAGCCCCTCGCGCCAGGGCCGGCCGAAGGTGTCGCTCACGACGACCGCCAGCGGACCCGCGCCGCGGGCGAGGAGTGCCTCGCGCAGGCCGGCGGCGGAGGCGTCCGGGTCGAGGGGCAGCAGCACCGCGTGCTCGGCGCCGGTGGCGTTCGACAGGTCGACGCCGGCGTTGGCGCACACGAAGCCGTGCTTGGTCTCGCAGATGAGCACCCGGTGGCCGCGGCGCACCACCCGCGCGGTCTCGCGCAGCACCAGCTCCACCTGGCGCGGATCCTTGTCGTCGGTGTCGGCGATCTCGCGGGCCAGGTCGCTGGGCGTCACGTCGGCCAGCGCCACCACGCGCCCCTCCGCCTTCGACACCACCTTCTGGCAGACCACCAGCACGCCGTCGGCGAGCGCGAGCCCCTGGCGCTTCGCCGCGTCGAAGAGCATCCCGGCCAGGTCGTCGCCGGGGGCGACCGCCGGCACGCCTTCCAGGGCCACCAGCTCGAGCTTCACGGCGCTTCCTCCTGCATGCGCGCGAGCGCCTCGCGGGTGCGTCGGCCCAGGGTCGGGCACTCCAGGATGGCGCGGGCGTCCTCGGCCACGTCGACGTCGATGGCCAGCGACGGCAGGCAGCGCTCGACGCAGGCCACGCCGGCGCGCTCCGCCGCCTCGCGGTGGCGCTTGGCGCTGTCGGCGCCGAAGCAGGAGGGCACCACGTCGCGCGGTCGCCGCAGCAGGGCGGACGTGCCGCCGTCCCGCGACGGCGCCAGCGCCACGCCGGGGCCGTCGAGGCAGCCCACCAGCTCGGCGATCTCGCCGCTGCTGGCCGCCGCCACGTCGCCCAGCACCACCAGCAGCGCATCGTCCGACCCGGGAGCGATGATGGCTCCGCCCGCGTCGATCGAGGCGTTCAGGCCCGGATCGTCGCGCAGCAGCGCCTCGGCGCCCACGGCGCGCGCCGCGTCGGCCACCGCCGCGTCGGGCGTCACCACCGCCACCCGGTCGAGTGCCGGCACGGCGAGCAGCGCCTCCAGCACGTCGCCCATCATGGCCAGCGACAGCGCCTCCACCTGCGCGCGGCCGGCGTCCGCCAGCCGCGACTTCGATCCGGCCAGCGCCTTCACCGGAACCAGCGCACCGATCACGAGAGCTCCCGCGCCAGGTCGAGGGTCGTGTGCGCCAGGCTCTCGGCGACGGCCGGCTCGCGCATCAGCGTGTCGACGACGCGGGTGCGCAGGCCCAGCGCCTCGACGTCGGCGGCCAGCTCGGCGTCGCGCTCGTCGAGCACGTAGCCGCGCACCACGTCGCGGTACATCTCCGCCACGCCGCGGGCCGACACCTCGACGCCCAGGCCGCGCAGCAGCCGGTCGGCCGGACCCTTCACCGGGGCGCCGCCGATGATCGGCGAGATCGCGACGGCCGGCGCGCGCGCGTCGCGCAGCGCCTCGCGTACGCCCGGCACCGCCAGGATCGGCCCGATCGACACCACCGGGTTGCTCGGGCAGAAGAGGATGGCGCTGGCCTCCGCCAGCGCGTCGAGCACGCCCGGACCGGGCGTCGCCTGCTCGGCGGCGGAGAGGTCCACGCCCTCCACGTCGTCGGGCGCCCCGTCGCGCGCCAGGTACTCCTCGAAGTGGACGCGGCGTCCGCCGGAGAGACGCACGTACGTGGGACACGGATCCTCGGACATCACGCACAGCCGGGTCTCGACCTTCAGTGCCTGGCGGATCTCGTCGGTGACCGTCTGGAGACCGGCGCCTTCGGCCAGGCGCAGGGTGCGGTGCAGGCAGTGGGCGAAGTCGCGATCGCCCAGGCGGAACCAGGTCTCGTGGCCCAGGGCGCCCAGGGTGTCCACCACGGTGAAGGTGTCGCCCTCCAGGCCGTAGCCCTTCGCGCGGTCGACGCGACCGGCCAGCGTGTAGGTCACGATGTCGACGTCCGGCGAGACGTGGGCGCCGTAGAAGCGGCGGTCGTCGCCGGTGTTCACGATCACCGTGAGCCTTGCGGGCGGCACCACGCGCACCAGCCCCGACAGGAAGCGGGCGGCGCCCACGCCCCCCGCCAGCGCGACGACGCGCTCCTCAGCCATCGTCGCCCGCGCCGTCCGTCGCCTGGGAGGGCGCGGGGGAGTCGGGGGCCTCCCTCTTCGTGCGCTCGGCGCGCAGGCGTTCGAGCTCGGCCTGGCGGCCGGGCAGGCGCGATCCGATCTCGCGCATCTCCGGCGAGCCGCGCAGGGTCTCCGCCATCTTCGGATCGCTGATCAGCACCTTCAGCGCCTCCTCGTCCTCGGCCACCTGGGCCTCGAGCTCGGCGATGCGGGCGTCCAGGCCCGCGGCCGGCAGCGCGACGGGCTCCGGGGGGGCGTCGCGCTGGACGGAGGCGTTCTGCGCGGCGCTGGCCCCGGGCTCGACGATGCGCCGCGTGTGCTCCCGGGCCGCCGGAATGCGGTCGGGAAAGGCGGTGTAGCGGACGTTCCCGTCGCCGTCGGTCCACTGGTAGAGGGAGCGGCTGGGCTTCGCGCCCGCACAGCCGGCGCCGGCCAGCGCGACCGTGCCGAGCAGGAGCAGGGCGGTCGCGAGGCGCTTTGCCCGGGGAATCATCGCGGGATTCTCCGAGAGGCGTCGGGTCGCGTCAAGGAAGGCTCCCGCCGCGCGCGTGTGTCTCCGTGTTCTCGACACACCCGTGACGCGGCCTCCACAAACGCCCGCCCGTGTCGGGGCGCGCTGCGCGATCTCGCGCACTTGGCGGATCGCCGGTACACGGCACGCGGCTTGCTCTTCGGGCGGCCCATGTCGGCTCGGTTCCTCCTGGTGTTGCTGGTCCTGCTCGGGGCCTGGCAGGCGGCGGCGGTCGCGCCCGCGATCCTGCCGCCCCGGGTCGAGTGGACGCGGCGGCTCGAAGCGCTGCCCGAGGATGCGCCGACCGCGCTGGCGCGCGGCGGGGGCGGCGAGCTGGCGGTGGGCGGGGCGCGCAGCGTGCGCGTCGTCGACAGCGCCGGCGTCCCCGAGACCCGGCTGCGGCGCGGGCCGGTGGTCGACCTGGCCTTCGCCGTCGACGGGACGCTCTGGGTGGCGACGCCCGGCGAGCTCTACCGGGTGGCGCCGGACGGATCGCGCGAGCGCGAGCTGCTGTCGACCGGCGAGGAGCGGCGGGTGGTGCGCATCGCGGCGGCGCGCGGCCACCTGGCCGCCGCCACCGATCGCGGCGTCGAGCTGCGCGGGCGCGACGCACGCTGGCAGCGTCTGCGCGTGCTGCCGTCGTCGCCGGCCTCGCTGGTGGCGTTCCGCCTGCGCGGCGCGGCGCTCGAGCTGTGGAGCGTGATCGACGGCGAGCTGTGGATCGCGGAGCTTCCGCCGTCCGTGTCGCCCTCGGGTCCGGCCTGGCGGCTGGCCGAGCGCGTCCGCCTGCCCGTCTCGGAGCGGGACGAGGGGGCGGTCGACCTGGCGTTCGACCTGCCGGGCGCCGACGCGGTGCTGGTCTTCCCCACGCTGCTGCTGCTGCGCGACGGGGCGGGGACGTGGTCGAGCGTGCGGCCCGCGCTGCCGCCGGGCGCCCGCGCCTCGCGTCTCGCGCGCGCCTTCGATCGGCTGTGGCTGGCGACCGACGCGGGGCTGCTGTCGGCCGGCGGGCTCGAGGGTCCGTGGCGGCGGGCGTCGCCGCCGCTGGGATCGCTGCCGGCGGTGGGCCTGCTGGGCGGCGAGACGCTCCACGTGGCGACGCGCCGCGGCGTCGACGCGGGCGTGTCGCGCGAGCCGGTCCAGCGACCGACGGCGCAGCGTGCGCCGCGGGACGAGGCACCCGGGCACCACCTGCGCGCCGTCGCCCGCCTCCACCGGGCGGCGCTGCGCGAGCAGGGGCTGCGGCCCGCGTCTCAGCTGGGCCTGCGCGAGCGCGTGCGGCTGCGCGGCTGGTGGCCCGAGGTCGACGTGGGCTTCGCCTACGAGGACGGTCGCTTCGACCGGGACGACTACGACCAGTCGTTCGTCTCGGGCGGCATGCGTCACCTCTACGATCGGGCGAGCGACCGCGAGCGCGACTACGAGGTGGGCATCGCGCTGTCCTGGGACCTGGGCGACATCGCCTTCCACCCGGAGGAGGTGGACGTGTCGCGCGAGTCGCGCTCGCTGGTGGCGCTGCGCGACGACGTGCTCGACGAGGTGACGGGCCTCTACTTCGAACGCCTCGCGGTGCTCGCCCGCGTCGACGCGGCGCCGCCGGCCGAGCGTCCGGCGCTGGTGCGGCGCGCCGCCGAGCTGGCGGCGGGCCTGGACGCCTGGACCGGCGGCGCCTTCAGCGCGAACGCCGACGCCGAGAACTCTCTCCCCGCGGTCCCACGAGGAGGATGAATCGATGCGAACGCGGGCACTGGCCCTGTTGCTGGCTCTCTGCTGGCTCCCCCGGGTGGCGGCGGCGCTGCCCCTGATCTCGGAGGTGCTCTACGACGCCACCGGCTCGGACGACGGCAAGGGCTTCGTCGAGATCCACGCCGCCGCCGGAACCGTGCTCGACGGTTACGTGGTCCAGGGCGTGAACGGATCGAACGGGTCGATCACGCCCAGCGTCACGCTCAGCGGCACGGTGGGCGCGGACGGACTGTTCGTGGTGGCCGACGGGCGATCCGACGGCAGCACCGACGTGGCGAACGCGGACCTGGTGTTGAACTTCGACTTCCAGAACGGGCCCGACTCGATCGAGCTGCTGGCGCCGGACGGCAGCGTGCTCGACGCGCTGGGCTACGGCGTGTTCGACGTGGGCGAGGTGTTCGCCGGCGAGGGCACGCCGGCGCCGGACGCGCCGTCCGACTCCTCGCTGGCGCGGCTGTTCGCGGACGTCGACACCGACGACAACTTCGCCGACTTCGCGATCGCGGTGCCCACGCCGGGCAGCGCACCGCTGGCCGTGCCCGAGCCGGGCAGCGCGGCGCTGCTGGGCGTCGGCCTGGCCGGGCTGGCGCGCTGCGGTCGGCGCCGCGCGCGCCGCTAGCGGTCTCGCCGCGGCGGGTGCGTTCCTCCCCTCTGGTTCGCTTCCCGCCGCACCCCGGGCCCCGGTGCGCCCATCTCGCACCGGGGCCCGCTTCCGCCCTTCGGTATCCTCCGCGGCGCATGGACATCCACCGTGTCTACGCTGCGCTGCTCGCGGGGGTGAGGCGGCGGCGCATGGCGCGCTTCGCGGCGGCCTTCGGTCCGGGCGAGCCGGCGCGCGTGCTCGACGTGGGCGGCAGCCCGTTCAACTGGGAGCTCTCGGAGCTTCGCTGTCCGGTGGTGCTGCTGAACGTCGAGGCGCCGCGGGACGCCAAGGCGCTGCCGGCCCGCTTCACGGCGCTGGTGGGCTCGGGCACCGGTCTCCCGTGCCGCGACGCCGCCTTCGACGTGGTGTTCTCGAACTCGGTGATCGAGCACGTGGGCGACGCCGCGGCCCAGCGCCGCTTCGCCGAGGAGCTGCGCCGCGTGGGGCGCCGGCTCTGGGTGCAGACGCCCGCCCGCGGCTTCCCCTTCGAGCCCCACCTGCTCACCCCCTTCGTGCACTGGCTGCCCGCCGCCTGGCAGCGCCGGCTGCTGCGCCGGGGGTCGCTGTGGGGCTGGCTGGCCCGGCCCTCCCAGGAGCAGGTCGACCGCTTCGTGCGCGAGACCCGCCTGCTCACCGGCCGCGAGATGCAGGCGCTCTTCCCCGACTGCGAGATCCGCCGCGAGCGCTTCCTCGGGCTCACCAAGAGCTTCGTGGCCGTCCGGCGCTAGGCGTCGCCGAGGCGCTGGCCCCCGCGGGGATTCCAGCCGGCGCTCAAAGACCTCCGCAAAACGACCGATGGTCAGTCGATGGCGGTTTGGTGCGCCTCGTCACGCAAGAACTGGCTGCGGTCCGGGGCGCGTCCCGGGCGTCGACAAGCGTGGACGGGCAGGGAAGACTGGGCGCGGGGGGACGAGGTCGCATGATCACCGGGGCGAACACGAACGTGCGCCATCGCGGGATCATCTTCCACGTCCAGACGGAGGATTCGGGTCGCGCGAATCCCCGCATCATCAGCCACCTCTACCACCACGGCACGATCCTGGCTTCCCAGAAGACCGACTACTCGGAGCACCTGGAGGCGGAGGACCTGGAGCCGGTGGTGCGCGGACTGATCGAGGCGCAGCACAAGACCATGCTCAAGGCCTTGACGGGCGGCGAGTACGACGACCTGATCGACGAGCGCATCGGCACGGCGACCGAGGCGGAGAGCGAGGAGGTCGCGGCCGACGACGGTCCGAAGACCGACGGCCTGGAGACGCCGACGCCCCTGCCCGAGATGGACGCGCCGCCGCAGCGACCGCCCGCGCCGGCGCCCGCCGCCTCGAGCGCCCGCGCCTTCGGCGAGGGCATCGTGTCGCAGAAGCCGCTCGACGAGGTGATCCTCGAGTACCTCGCCGAGAAGGCCCGCGACCGCGCGGCGGACCGGGCCGACAAGTCGGCGCAGAAGTCGCGCTCCTCGGGGTGACGCCCCGCGCGCCGAGACGCTTCTGGCGGCCCCAGCCCCGCGACTACGCCGAGGGCGGCCGCCAGGCGGCGCAGCTCTACCACGTCTCGAAGTCGTACACGGCGGGGCAGTTCGCGCTTCGCGACGTCAGCCTGGCCTTCGGCCGCGGCGAGTTCGTGTTCCTGACCGGCCCCTCCGGCGCCGGCAAGACCACGCTGATGAAGCTGATCTTCGCGGCGGAGAAGCCCAGCGAGGGGCAGATCGTGGTGCTCGGCCGCAACGCGCCGCGGCTGGGTCCGCGGGCCATTCCGCCGCTGCGACGCCGCATCGGCGTCGTCTTCCAGGACTTCAAGCTGCTCCAGCGGCGCACGGTCGAGGAGAACGTGGCGCTGGCGCTCGAGGTGGTGGGCACGCCGCGCCGCGAGACGCGGGCCAAGGTCTTCGCGATCCTCAAGCAGCTCGGGCTCCAGCACCGCCGCCACCACCATCCGCTGTCGCTGTCCGGCGGCGAGCAGCAGCGCGTGGCGATCGCCCGGGCGCTGGTGAACGAGCCCGAGATCCTGCTGGCCGACGAGCCGACCGGAAACCTGGATCCGGACCTGACCGTCGAGATCATGGACCTGATCGCCAGCACGGCGACGCGCGGCACCACGGTGATCGGGGCCACCCACGATCTCGAGATCGTGCGCCGCTTCGGCAAGCGCAGCATCCGGCTCGAGGGCGGTCGCGTGGTCGAGGACTCGGCGCCCCACGGAGTGGCGCCGTGAGCCCGGCGCTCAGCAAGGCGCTCGCCTTCCTGCGTTCGGCGCTGCGGGGCATCGCGGCCAGCCCGGCCACCAGCGCCGTGGCGGTGGCGACCATCGGCGTGACCCTCGTGCTGGTGGGCAGCTTCCTGCTGCTGGTGTCGAACATGGAGCGCATGCTCGACCAGTTCGGCGACGCGCTGCACGTGACCGTGTTCCTGGAGAACGGCATCGACGACGACCTCCAGCGCGGGCTGGCGGCGCGGGCCGCCGCCGTCGAGGGGGTCGAGTCGGTGCGGCTGGTGACCCCGGAGGAGGCGCTCGAGCGCTTCCGCCAGGGGGTGGGACGCGGCGCCGCCCTGCTGGAAGGCCTGTCCGAGAACCCGCTGCCCGCCAGCCTGGAGATCACGCTCGCGCCGGAGCAGCGCTCGGCCGAGGGGCTCGGCCGCGTGGTCGCCGCCCTGGACGGCGCGCCCGGCGTCGAGGACCTGTCCTCGGGCCAGGACTGGGTGGAGGGCTACCTGCGCGGCATCTCGCTGGTGCGGGCGGTCGGAGATCGGAAGAGCG
>JBNLVK010000167.1:0-20452 GCA_050618055.1 Myxococcota bacterium | reverse complement strand
CTGCCGACGGGCACGTCGGTGGAGCACTACAAGACGGCCGTCGAAGGAAGCCTCCGGCGCCTCGGTACCGACTACGTCGACCTCTGCCACATCCACTCGGTGGACGACGTCGACCGGCTGATGGACCCGAACGTGCACGAGGCCTTCGACCGGCTGAAGGAGGAGGGCAAGGTCCGCTTCCTCGGCTTCTCGACCCACACGCCGCGGCTCGTGCAGGTGGCCAACACCGCCATCGACTCGGGCCGCTTCGACGTGATGATGCTCGCCTACCACCACGGCCTGTGGGCGCCGATGAACGACATCATGGCCCGCGCCCGCAAGGAGCAGGACATGGGCGTCGTCGCCATGAAGACGCTCAAGGGTGCCAAGCACAGGGGCCTCCAGGACTTCCAGCCCTACGCCGAGTCGTTCCCCCAGGCGGCGCTGAAGTGGGCGCTGTCGAACGAGTCGGTGTCCTGCGCCGTCATCTCCTTCTTCGAGCTCCAGCACGTGGACGAGTACCTGGCTGCGTCGGGCCAGCGCCTGACCGACGCCGACATCGCCGTCCTGAAGGAGTACGACCGCCAGATCGCCGGCAGCTACTGCGGTCCGCACTGCGGCGAGTGCCTGGACTCCTGCCCCGAAGGCCTGCCGATCCACGACGTGCTGCGCCATCGCATGTACTTCGAGGACTACGGCTGGGAGAAGGAAGGCATCGAGCGCTACGCCGCCCTGGAGAAGAACGCCGGCGCCTGCCTGTCGTGCAGCGCCCCCTGCACCGGCACCTGCCCGGTCGGCATCCAGATCCAGGACCGGATGACCGGCGCCCACGACCTCTTGACGCTCGCCTAGGCGAGTTTCGAGGCGGCGGTCGGGGGGCGCGCCTCCTTGACTGGGTCGCTCGGCTGCGGGCCCCGCCTTTGGCGGAGGTCGTGCTCCGCATACGCGCTGCCCTTACCTGCACGACGCAGCGCAGGGGCCCCTCCGCCCCACTCCGAGCCGCGAGTCAGTCCCCCTCGATCGCCTTCTTGAACGCCTTGCGCAGGACCTGGGCGACGCGTTTCTGGGTGGTGCTGCCGTAGACCTTGCGGAAGGCCTTGAGCGGGATGATGCCCTTGGCCATCGAGCGGTGGCCGCCGCCCACGCCCAGCCCTTCGACGACCGCGCGCACCACCTCGCCGGCGGCGCGCACGTAGCCGACGTTGCGCACCGAGAAGACCAGGTCGCTGCCGACCGTGCCGGCGGCGATCGCCCACTCGGCGCCCTCGGCCTGGAGCGCCAGGTCGGCGACCTGCGGGATCACGTCCTCGCGCACGCGTCCCAGCACGAGCAGGTGGATGTCGTCGATCACCTCGGTCTGGGCCAGTGCGCGGCCCAGCGAGCGCAGCGCGTCGCCCGGCAGCGCGGGGCGCTCGATGCGCCGCAGGATGGCCGGGCTGTGGCACTGGTGCAGCTCCGCGAAGGCGCGGATGTCGTGGGGACTGGTCTCGCGGCCCAGCAGCTGGGTGTCGCTCTTGATGCCGTAGGTGAGCGCCGTGGCCAGCTTGGGACGCAGCTCCATGCCGGCGGCCTGGAGGTACTCGGTCAGGATCGTGCAGGTGGCGCCGTAGGACTGGCGGATGTCGCGGATCACCGCGTCGTAGCGGGTGCGCGCCGGGTGGTGATCTATCACCACGTCCACCGACAGCACCCGCGCCGGCGGGCTGTCGCCGAACACGGTGGGCTGCACGTCGACCAGGGCCAGCGCGTCGAACTCCTCCAGCTCCTCGGGCGTGACCGTGCGTACGGTCAGGTCGAGGGCCTTCACCATGGCCACGTTCTCGGGCCGCTTCACCTCGCCGAAGGAGATGAGCGGCGCGGTCGGGCTCTTGCGACCCACCAGCGCGCGCAGCGCGTAGCCGGCGGCGATGCCGTCCGGGTCGGGGTCGGGCTGGAGCAGGATGCCCACCTTCTCGCGGGGCTCGAGCAGCGCGCGGATCTCGACCACGCGGCGCAGGTTGCCCAGGTGGGAGAACTCGCCGTCGACGTCGTCGCGGATCAGCGAGCGCAGGCCGGCGGCCCGCAGGCACGGGTGGGAGGGCAGGTCGTCGGCGTCGACGGTGTCGGAGAGCACCAGCACCGGCGCGTCCGGCGCCACCTGCGAGAGCAGGGTGACCGCCTGGCGCGCGAAGCTCGTCTCCTCGCTCACGATCGCGAAGCCGTCCCCCTCCTTCGGCGAGAGCCGGGCGATCGACTCGGCGCACAGCCCGTCCTTCAGCGCGTTGAAGCCGGCGGTGCGGAAGCGCGACTCGGCCTCGCGCGGCACCCAGGTGAGGACCTCGTCCTCGCCTGCGCCGATCCGCTTCCAGAGACGCGCGGACGCGCGCCCGTCGCAAACGATGATCCGGCGTGCCACCTGGACTCCAGATTGAGTGCGGCTCGCAGTGGTCGCAATGGTCGGGCGGGAGGGCCACCCCCGGGCCGACGGCAGTGTAGCGAGATCGCCGGATCGCCATAGGCGGCGGAGCGCTCGCTCGCCCTGCTCTCGCCCCGAGGGGGAAAGCCGGCGATGCGGGTGTACCCTCCGCGGCCGCATGCAGCGCATCTTCGTGGGAGACGTGCAGGGCTGCGCCGACGAGCTCGATGAGGTGATCGAACGAGCCGAACGCGTGTTCGGACGGCGCTTCGAGCTGTGGCTGGTGGGCGACGCGATCAACCGGGGGCCGGCGAACCTGCGCGTGCTGCGCTGCGTGCGCGAGCGGGTGGAGGCGGGGCGCGCACAGCTGGTGCTGGGCAACCACGAGATCGCCTTCCTGGAGTGTGCGTTCGGCCTGCGCGCGTTGCGCGCCGCCGACACCTTCGGCGACCTGCTCGACGCACCGGACGTCGACGACTGGGTCGACTGGCTGCGGTCGCGTCCTCTGGTGGTGCGCGGCCGCATGAACCGACAGCCCTTCGCCATGGTGCACGCCGCGACCCACCCGGGCTGGAGCCTGCGCGAGCTGGCGCGCCAGGCGTCGCGCGTGCAGGGCGCGCTATCGGGACCGCGCGGCGCGGCGCGCGCCTTCCTGGCGGGTCGCCGCGGGCGCCGCAAGCGCGACGTGCTGGCGCGCCTGACGAACTGCCGCAGCGTCGACGGCGACGCCTGGTCGGCCAACGTCCCACAGGGTCGCTACGTGCCGTGGCACGCGGCGTGGTCGCAGGAGAAACACGGCTACGGGGTCGTGTATGGGCACTGGTCGCTCCAGGGGCTGCACGTAGCGCACGGTCTGCGCGGCCTCGACACGGGCTGCGTGCACCACGGGCGCAGCGGAAGGCGCTGGCTCACGGCGTGGGTGCCGGACGCGCGCCGGCACCGTCCCTTCGACGTTCCCTACCGCGCGCGCGACTTCTGGAAGGTCCCCGCGCGGCGCGCGTACTTCGAGGACGCGCGCTGACGCGCGCACGCGTCTTTCCGTCGGTGGACGGCCACTTTTTCATTGCTTCGCCCCGGTGCGGGAGTACACTCGAAGTCGACGGGCGCGGCCCGCGGTGCGAGGAGACCGAGGTCTCGTTTCCGCCGCCCGAACGACAAGGCCGCACGGTCGCGCACCGATAGAGCCAAGGGCGACGGTGGAAGCGAGCGGATTCCGGAGGGTGCAACCGGTTTCGCGAACGCCGGGCAGGCGCGAACAAGACGCGTGACACGTCGCGGCCAGTAGACGGAGCCGAACGCCCGAACAGAATCGCGGCGCGGGGAAGACTTCCCGGACCCGGGAGCTTCCACACGACGCGCGGAGTTCGAGGCGGAGTGGACCGAGGCGGTCCCGCCGCGTTCCGGTGCGACGAGATCCTCTCCCCCTCTGCCGATGACCTGGCACGCACGTCGTTGCCAGCGTTCCTTCGCCGACCTTCATGGGCCTGCCCCGACGGAGGCCCGGGAAGACCCCGCCGCCTCGGCATTCGCAAGCGCGGCGAAGCCGCGCGCGCAGCGAGGCGAAGCCGAGCGAAGTCCCATCAGACTGGCCGCGCTTACTCCGAGCGAGACAAGAGCGCGCTCACTCCGAGCCGGACGAGAGCGCGCTACTTCCCGCCCGCATCACCCTCCGCGCCAGGTCCCGCAGCGCCGGCTCCGGATCGTCGGCGGCGATCGTCGCCACGCGCGCGCGCACCGGCGGCGCGTAGTCGAAGGCCACGGTCGCGCGCAGCGCGGCCTCGCGCATGCGCGGGTCGTCGTGGCGCAGCGCCCGGTCGAGCCCGCGCACGCCGAGCGCCGGGTGCGCCGGCATGGCGGCCGCCAGCCCGACGGCGAGCACGCCCGGGTCGTCGCCCGGAAGCCGGCCGAGCAGTGCGTGGCTGCCGAGCGGGTGACGCACCGCCGCGCGCGCCGCGTCGAGGCGCGGGGCGGCCGCGACCGAGGGATCGCACGCCCGGGCGGCCAGCCGCTCGAATACCTCGCCGTCGACCCCGCCCACGTCGAGCGACGTGTCGGCCAGGCCGCGTGCGGGCTCGCCGGGCAGGCCCGCGTCGGGTCGCTCGACCCAGCGTGCGTAGATCCGCGCCCGCTCGGCGTCGGAGGCGGCGGCGTGCAGCGCGCGCAGCAGGTCGCCGAGCACCGCCTCGTCGGCGTCCGGACCGATCCGCGCGATCTCCCGGGGGCCGTCGACCAGCAGGTAGGGACTGCGGGCGCCGCGCAGCAGCAGCAGCAGGCGCTCGCCGGCGGCCAGCCCGGGCGGATCGGAGGGGGCGCGCTTCAGCTCGAGGGCCGCCGGCAGGTCGCCCAGCACCCCCGAGACGTCCACCAGCCGGATGCGGCCCGTCCCGACCCGCTCCACCCGGCCCAGGCCCACCGCGTCGGCCCCGGCGAGCCGCTCGTGCAGCGGGCGCGGCGGCGCCTCGCCGATCGCCGGGTGCTGGGCCCACGCGGCACCGGCCAGCAGCCCCGCCGCGAGCCAGCCGAGGAGCGGTCGGAGCGCGCGCACGCGCCCAGTATAGAGAGCTGCCGGGTGCCGGCGGCGCGGCTAGAATCGCGCGGCGCAAGGAGAAAACGATGCCCACCGTGAAGATCCCGCCGCCCTACCAGGGTCCCACCCAGGGCCGGGCGCTCGTGCCGGTGGCCGGTGCGACCGTCCGCGAGTGCATCGAGGCCGTCGGCCGGGAGCACCCGGGCTTCGGGGAGCAGATCTTCGACGAGACCGGTGCCGTCCACCGCTTCGTCACCCTGTTCATCAACGGTGACGAGATCGACCGCAAGGAAGTCGACACGCCGGTCGCCGAGACCGACGAAGTCGAGATTCTGGCAGCGATCGCCGGGGGCTAGCAAGCCGGCGAAGCCGGCGCGCAGCGAGCCGAAGGCGAGCGAAGTCGAATAGTTAGCATCGGCGTCGCCGGGACCCGCTGCGCCCCACCCGTGGTATGCTCGCCCTCCCGATTCCACCGAGGAGGAGACCGCATGAGTGGCCCCACCGGCGACCGTCTGATCCGCGTCGACATGACCGACCAGTCCGTGAGCATCGATCCGTTCCCGGACGAGTGGAAGCTGCTGGGCGGTCGCGCCCTGTCGGCGAAGATCCTGCTGGCCGAGTGCGACGCCGCCTGCGATCCGCTGGGCCCGGACAACGTGCTGGTGATGGCGCCGGGCGTGCTCTCGGGCACCGCCGCGCCCACGTCGGGTCGCATTTCCATCGGCGGCAAGAGCCCGCTGACCGGCGGCATCAAGGAGGCGAACGCCGGCGGCAACCCGGGTCAGGACCTGATGAAGCTGGGCTACCGCGCCGTGATCGTGCGGGGCCAGCCCTCCGACCCGGAGAAGCGCTACGCCCTCGACATCACCGCCGACGGCGCGTCGGTCAAGGAGGCGTCCGACTGCAAGGGCATGTGGAACTACGCCCTGATCGACCACCTGGCCGACAGCTACACGAAGACCGCCTCCTTCATCAGCATCGGTCCGGCGGGCGAGATGAAGCTGTCGGGCGCGTCGGTGGCCTGCACCGACCAGGAGCAGGAACGCCACCCGGCGCGCCACGCGGCGCGCGGCGGCCTGGGCGCGGTGATGGGCTCCAAGGGACTCAAGTACGTGTCCGTGGACGCGGGCAAGGCGGGGGTCCGCCAGCCGGCCAACCGCAAGGAGTTCATGGCCCGCTGCAAGGCGTACACGAAGGACTACCTGGCGGGTCCGCAGATGTTCAAGACGGGCACCAGCTCGGTGGTGCCGGTGGCGAACATGCTGTTCACCTTCCCGTACAAGAACCGCACCGAGGGCCAGTCGCCCGACGCCGCCACGCTCGACGGCGCGCGCATCGTCGAGAGCTTCGAGGAGCGCGGCGGCGGCATGCACAACTGCATGACCGGCTGCATCGTGAAGTGCAGCAACGTGGTGCACGACCGCGACGGCAACTACAAGACCAGCGCCCTCGAGTTCGAGACGCTGACGCTGCTGGGCAGCAACTGCGGCATCGCCAGCTGGGAGGACGTGGCCGACCTGGATCGCCTGTGCGACGACGTGGGCCTCGACACCGTCGAGACGGGCGCCGCCATCGCCATCTACATGGACTCGGGCGCCATGCAGTACGGCGACGCCGACGGCGCCAAGCGCATCCTCCAGGAGATCGCCGAGGGCACCGACCTGGGCAAGGCGATCGGCAACGGCGCGGTGGCGACCGGCAAGAAGACCGGTCACGCGCGCGTCCCGGTGGTGAAGGGCCAGGCGCTGCCCGCCTGGGATCCGCGGCCGCTCAAGGCCACCGGCATCACCTACTGCACCAGCCCCATGGGCGCCGACCACACCGCCGGCCTGATCGTGAACCCGGGCATGCCGCCGGAGGAGTGGGCCAAGGCCTCGCAGCAGGCGCAGCTGGTGAACGCGGCCTGCGACTCGTCGGGCTTCTGCCAGTTCCTCCAGCCGACCCTCGACAACATGCGCGAGTTCATCGGCGACCTGTACGGCGAGGAGATCTCGCGCGACCAGATCGCCGACCTGGGCTGGCAGTGCCTGCTGGACGAGTGGGAGTTCAACAAGCGGGCCGGCATGACCGAGGCCGACGACGCCATGGCCGAGTGCATCGCCCAGGACCCGATCGGGCCGCAGGAGCTCGTCTGGGACGTGGATCCCAAGGTCGTGGCGCAGGCCTACACCCGCTTCGACAACGACGAGAACCTGTTCACCATGAAGGCCTCGGGATAGCCGGTTCTCCGGGCATCGAAGGGGGGCGGGGGCGCGGCGCGCCTCCGCCCTTCGCGACTCCTGATGCGCGACGTTCGCATGAAAGGCTTCGCCGAGAGGGCGGACGTGGAGGAGGTGGAGCGCTTCCTCGCCGGCGTCGTGCACGCGCTGCCCGCCGAGCCGGTGTCCCTGCACGAGTGTGCGGGCCGCGTGCTGGCCGAGGGCGTGGTGGCGCGCGTCGACGTGCCGGGCTTCGCCCGCTCGGCCATGGACGGCTACGCGGTGCGCGGCGAGGACACCTTCGGCGCGTCGGCCTACGACCCGATCGCGCTGGCGCTGGTGGGCGAGGCGCTGCCGGGCCGGCCCTTCGCAGGACGCGTCGAGGCGGGGCAGGCGGTGCGCATCATGACCGGCGGCCCGCTGCCCGACGGCGCCGACGCGGTGGTGATGGCCGAGGTGTGCAGCGAGCGCGACGGTCGCGTGGAGGTGGTGGAGGCGGTGGCGCCCCGCAAGAACGTGGGCGCCGTCGGCGAGGACATCCGCAGCGGCGACGCGGTGCTCGCCGCCGGCCGCCGGCTGCGCCCCCAGGACGCGGGCCTGCTGGCGTCGATCGGAGAGGCCTCGCCGCCCTGCGTGCGGCGTCCGCGGGTGCGGCTGGTGGTCACCGGCGACGAGCTGCTGCCGGCGGGAAGCACGCCCGAGGGCGCGCACATCGTGGACAGCAACTCGGTGGTGCTGGCCGCCCTGGTGCGACGCGACGGCGGCGAGCTCCTGCCCTGGGAGATCCTGCCCGACCGGCCCGAGGCGATCCGCGAGGCGCTGTCCGACGCGGCCGCCGACGTGACCCTCGTCTCCGGCGGCAGCTCGGTGGGCGTCGAGGACCACGCGCCGCGCCTGCTGGCCGAGCTGGGCACGCTCGACTTCCACGGCGTATCGATGCGTCCGTCGAGCCCGGCCGGCGTGGGCCGCATCGGCGAGGGCGACGCGCAGCGCCTGGTGTTCCTGCTGCCCGGCAACCCGGTCTCCTGCCTGTGCGCCTACGAGTTCTTCGCCGGGCCCGCGCTGCGCCGCCTGGGCGGACGCGACGGCGCCTGGCCGCACCGCCGCGTGCGCCTGCCGCTGGCGCGCAAGATCAGCTCGGCGGTCGGCCGCACCGACTACGTGCGCGTCGCCATCGAGCGCGGCCGCGTGGTTCCGATCGCCACCTCCGGCGCCTCGATCCTGTCGTCGACGGTGCGCGCCGCCGGCGCCGTGATCGTGCCGCGCGAGCTCGAGGGCATGGCCGAGGGATCGGAGGTCGAGGTGCTGCTCTACGACGAGGAGCCCGGGCCGTGAAGCAGGACCAGTTCCTCGAGGTGCTCGACCGGGACGAGGCAGAGCGGCGCTGGCGGGCGGTCGTCGACGCGGCGCCGCGCGGGGTCGAGGTCGTGGCGCTCGAGGCGGCGCTCTCCCGCGTGCTGGCCAGCGACGTGGTGGCGCGGGTCGACGTGCCCGGCTTCGACCGCTCGAACATGGACGGCTTCGCGGTCCGTGCCGAGGACACCTACGGCGCCAGCGAAGAGGAGCCGCTGCGTCTCACCCTGAACGACGAGTCGATCCCCACCGGCGTGGCGCCGCGGCTCGAGGTGAAGCCCGGCACCGCTACGCCCATCGCCACCGGCGGCATGCTGCCCCGCGGCGCCGACGCCGTGCTGCCCGTCGAGTTCACCGACCTGGAGGACGATGGCAGGACGGTGGTGGTGCGCAAGGCGCGCACGCCGGGTGCCGCCGTGTCCTTCGCCGGCACCGACGTGGGTCGCGGCGAGACGGTCGTGTTCGCCGGCGTGCGCCTCACCTCCCGCGACACCGGCGTGCTGGCGGCGATCGGCTGCCACGAGGTGCCGGTCGTGCGCCTGCCCCGTGTGGCCATCCTCTCCACCGGCGACGAGATCGTGCAGCCCGGCGAGGAGATGCGGCCGGGCCTGGTCTACGACAGCAACGGACGCATCCTGGCCGACGCGGTGCGCGAGCTGGGGGCGCAGCCCGAGTTCCTGGGCGCCTTCCGCGACGACGAGGCGGCGTTGCGGGCGGCGCTCGACGAGGCGCTCGGCTGGGCCGACCTGGTGCTGCTCTCCGGCGGGACGTCGAAGGGCGAGGGCGACCTGAACGCGCGGGTGGTCGCGGCGCTCGAGCCGGGCATCGTGGTCCACGGCGTGGCGCTCAAGCCGGGCAAGCCCATCTGCCTGGCGGCCCACGGACGCACGCCGGTGGTGATCCTGCCCGGCTTCCCCACCTCGGCGGTCTTCACCTTCCACGAGTTCGTGGCCCCGGTGCTGCGCGAGCTGCTGGGGCTGTCGGCGCTGCGCCGCGAGAGCGTGCGTGCCCGCCTGGCCCAGAAGACCAACTCGGAGCGCGGCCGGCTCGAGTACCTGCTGGTGGGCCTGGTGGAGCGGCCCGCCGGCGCGCCCGGCGCCGGGCCCGCGCTCACCGCCTATCCCATGGGCAAGGGCAGCGGCAGCGTCACCGCCTTCAGCCGCGCCGACGGCTTCGTGCGCATCGGGCGCAACACCGAGATCGTGGAGCAGGACAGCGAGGTGGAGGTGACCCTGGTCGGCCACGAGCTGCCGGTCTCGGACCTGATCGTGATCGGCAGCCACTGCGTCGGTCTCGACGTCATCGCCAGCGCGCTGTCGCGCCAGGGCCTGCGGGTGAAGGTGATGGCGGTGGGTAGCCAGGGGGGCCTCCACGCCGCCCGGCGCGGCGAGTGCGACGCGGCGCCGATCCACCTGCTGGATCCGGCGACCGGTGCCTACAACACGCCGTTCCTGGGCGAGGGCCTGCGCCTGCTGCGGGGCTACACGCGCGTGCAGGGCGTGGTCACCCGGCCGGACGAGACGCGCGAGCCGTCGGCGCTGGTGGCGGATCCGCGCCTGCGCATGGTGAACCGCAACCGCGGCAGCGGAACGCGCGTCGTGATCGACGAGCTGCTGGGCGACCACCGCCCGCCGGGCTTCGCCTACGAGCCCCGCTCCCACTTCGCGGTGGCGGCGGCGGTGGCCCAGGGCCGGGCCGACTGGGGGGTGACCATCGAGAGCGTGGCCCGCGAGGCCGGACTCCACTTCCAGCCGCTGCGTCCCGAGCACTACGACTTCGCGATCCCGGCGGACCGCTGGGAGCGCCCCGCCGTCCAGGCGCTGGTGCGCCTGCTGGCCGAGGACGGTACGGTGCGCCAGGCCCTCGAGGCCCTGGGCTTCGCGCTCCAGGAGCAGGACTGACCAGGTGGCGAGCGTTCTGCGACGCGGCTCCAGGCTCGGCAAGTACCGGCTCGACGCGCGGCTCGGTCGCGGCGCCTTCTCCGACGTCTGGAAGGCGCGCGACATGGTCGAGAACCACGACGTGGCGCTGAAGGTCGCCACGCCCGAGGCGGTGGCCGAGTTCCCGCGCGAGGACCTGGAGCAGGAGGCGCGCATCGCCAGCCGGCTGCGTCACCCGAACGTGGTGGCGGTCTACAACGCCGACTGGATCCAGGGGCGCTTCGTGATCGCCACCGAGCTGGCCCGCACCACCCTGGAGAGCTACGCCCGGGCCCGCCGCTCCGGCGCCGCCGCCCTGGACGTGATCCGGCAGATCGCCGCCGGCCTGGCCTACGCCCACGAGCAGCGCGTGCTGCACCGCGACGTGAAGCCGGACAACATCCTGATCTTCGCCGACGGGCGCGCCGCACTGGGCGACTTCGGCGCGTCGCGCTTCTCGATGGGCGCGACCAAGGTCTACACCGAGGCCGGAACCCTCGGCTACATGGCGCCCGAGCAGGCCTACGGTCGCGTGCGCTTCGCCTCCGACGTCTTCTCGCTGGGTCTCATCGCCTACGAGCTGCTGACCGGCAAGCTGCCGAAGTGGCCGTTCGAGTGGCCGCCCGAGGGCTACCCGCGCTTCGTGAGCCGGGTGCCGGAGCCGCTGTGGCCGGTGCTGCGCAAGGCCGCCGAGTTCGAGCCGAACCGCCGCTGGGAGGACGCCGGCGAGTTCTCGCGGGCGCTGGAGCGGGCGTTCGCGAAGTGCGAGGAGACGCCGCGGCGTCGCACGCCGCGTCGGCGGCGGCGCAAGGCGCCGGCGCCCTCGCCGCTGTCGGTGCAGGCCGAGGCCTTTCGCAAGGCCCACGGATCCTCGCTGGGCCTGCGCTTCCGCTGCCACCGCTGCAACGGCGCGATCGCCGAGGAGATGACCTTCTGTCCCTGGTGCGGCTCCGACGGCAACTCCTTCGCCGAGCTGTCCCGCTACCCGCTGGTCTGCCCCGAGTGCGAGCGGGGCGTCCGGCCCGAGTGGAACGCCTGCCCCTGGTGCTACAAGGGGCGCTTCGAGAGCAACGGCCGCACGCCGCCCCACGACCCGAAGGCGGTGCGCACGTGCAGCGCCAAGGGCTGCGACGGGCAGCTGCGTCCCTTCATGCGCTACTGCCCGATGTGCAAGACGAAGCCCAGGCGGCCCTGGTCCCACCCCGACCTGCCCGACCGCTGCCCGCGCTGTCGCTGGCCCACCTCGCGCGAGTTCATGCGCCACTGCCCGTGGTGCGGCCGGCGCGAGCCGCGCGCGGGCAGCTTCATCCGCTACCGCGAGTAGCGGGACGTCGTGGAGCTCTCGATCGAGAGCCTGGCGGCCGGCGGAGACGGCGTCGCCCACGCCGCCGACGGTCGGGTGGTGTTCGTTCCGTTCACCGCACCGGGCGACCGGGTGCGCGTCGAGATCGTGGAGACGCGACCCCGCTTCCTGCGCGCCCGCGTGGTCGAGCTGCTGGCGCCGGGCGAGGCGCGCACCGACCCGGTGTGTCCCGTCTTCGGGAGCTGCGGCGGCTGCGCCTGGCAGCACGTGTCGGTGGAAGCGCAGCGGCGCGCCAAGGGCCGCATCGTGGCCGACGCGCTGCGGCGCCTGGGCGGTCTGGCCTTCGGCGACACCATCGACGTGATGCCGTCGCCCGACGCCTACGGCTACCGGGTGCGCACGCGGGTGCTCCGCCAGGCAGGCCGCACCGGCTATCGGCGCCGGCGCTCCCACCGGCTCCAGGCGGTGTCGCGCTGCCCGGTGCTGGTGCCTGCGCTCGACGCGGCCCTGCACGACTTGGCCCTGCGCGACGACGCGCCCGACGGCGAGTGGGAGCTGGCGGCCGGGGTCGACACGGTTCGGTGTCAGCCGATCGGGGCGCGGGGCGACGCCCTCGCGCTGTGCGTCGGCGACGACCGCCTGCGCGTCTCGCCGGGCGCCTTCTTCCAGTCGAACGGCCTGCTGCACGAGGCGCTGGCCGCGGCGGTGGTGCGCGCGGCGGGCACCGGGGACTCGCTCGTCGAGGCCTTCGCCGGCGTCGGCTTCTTCACGCTGCCGCTCTCGCGGGCCTTCGGCCGGGTGACCGCGATCGAGTCGAACGCCGCCGCGGCCGCCGACCTGCGCCACAACCTGGCGGCGGCGGATCGCGGCAACGTGGACGTCGTCCCGGCGCCGCTCGAGCGGGCCTGGGAGGCGCTGCCGCCGGCCGGCACCTGGGTGCTCGATCCGCCCCGCAGCGGCCTGCCGGCCGGCAGCGCCGAGCGGCTGGCCTCTCGGGGCGCCCGGCAGGTGGTCTACCTCTCCTGCGACCCGGCCACGCTGGCCCGCGACCTGTCGCGGCTGTGCGCCCAGGGCTACCGGCTCACGGAGGTCTCCGCCTTCGATCTCTTCCCCCAGACGCCCCACGTGGAGGTGCTCGCGATCCTTCGGGCCTGAGGGCGCTACACTCCCGCCCTGGGCCCTCCGACCCGCCACGCTCGGGCTGAACCGATGGGAGCTGATGGTGGCCAGGTTGAAAGACCGGAGCGATGGACCGCGCCCGCTGGTCTTCTACGTGGAGGGCCCGCGGGACCGCAGCATCCTGCGCGCCTGGGCGTACCGGCTGATGCCGCGCGGCGCCCGCTCGCTGTTCCAGGCCTCGGTGATCCTGGGCGGCCGCCGGCCCGAGCGGGCCCTGGCGCACTTCGCCGAGCGCTTCGGCCACGTGGCCGGCGCCCGGGCCATCTGCGTGCTCGATCGCGACGGCGGCGACGCCGCCGCCCCGGACACCAATGGCTACGACCTGCGCTTCTTCACCTGGAGCCGGCGCCACATCGAGAGCTACCTGCGGGTGCCGGCGGCCATCCGCCGCGCCCTCGGCCTGCCCGACGGCGATCGCCGCGTGGAGCGCCTGCTGGAGTGGCTGCCCTCGGCCGGCGACGAGCCCGCCTGGCGGTCGCTCGACGCCAAGAAGCTGCTGGCGCAGCGGGGTCCGATTCCGCTGGCGCTGGGGCGCACCCTGCCGCTGGCGCGCATCGCCCGCTCGACCCGCGAGGCCGAGCTGCACCCGGACGTGCACGCCCTGTTCGGCCAGGTCCAGGGCCTGCTGGACGAGCCGCCGCCGCGATCCCGCGGCTAGTAGCGCGAGAAGCGGCTGCGCAGCGACGCTGCGCGGTGCTCGAAGGCGGAGATCGCCAGCGCGATCGGCAGGCCGAGGAGGAGCCCGCCGATCGCCCAGCGCAGCTCGGCCGCCGACGGGGCCAGGTGGGCCGCCAGGGCGTCGGCCTGGTGGAAGCCGGCGGCGGCGAGGAGCAGCAGGAACAGCCACGGCATGCTGGAGAAGTGTGCGCCGGAGCGCAGATGTGACGGATTCTCTGGAATGCGCAGGCGACCGGCAGCTCGTACGCTGTCCGCATGGCATGGAGCATCGGACAGGTCGCGAAGCGCGCGGGCATCGCGGCGTCGGCGATCCGCTACTACGAGAGCGTGGGGCTGCTGCCGGTGGCCGAGCGCGTCTCGGGACGGCGCGTCTACGACGACGACGTCTTCCAGCGCCTGGCCCTGATCGACCTGGCCCAGCGGGCCGGCTTCACCGTGAAGGAGATCCGCACGCTGCTGCACGGCTTCGCGCGCCGGACGCCGCCCGGCGTCCGCTGGCGCAAGCTGGCCGGCCGCAAGCTGGACGAGGTGGAGGTGCGCATCGAAGAGGCCCAGGCGATGAAGCGGGTGCTGGGCGCGCTGCTGGCGTGCGAGTGCCCGAGCTTCGAGGCCTGCGCGCTGCCCACGGTCGAGAGCCGCGTGGACTGAGAGCGCGTGCGCGTACTGGCCCTCGACTTCGACGGCGTGATCTCGGACAGCGCGCCGGAATCGTTCCTGGTGGCGCTGCGCACCTGGGACGCGCTGCGACCCGGCAGCGGCCTGGCCGCCGACGCGGCCCGGCTGGCCGGCGAGACCGCGCCGCCGCTGGCGCAGGTGCGGTCCTCGCGGCTCTATTCGTCGTTCCTCTCCCACATGCCGCTGGGAAACCGGGCCGAGGACTACGCGGTGGTGCTGGCGGCCCTGGAGCAGGACGTGCCGCTGCCGGACCAGGCCGCCTACGACGCCTGGCGCGACCGGCAGGACCCGGCCGCGCTGGCCCGCTTCCACGAGCACTTCTACGTGCGGCGCGGCGCGCTGGCCGAGCGGGATCCGGCCGGCTGGCGGGCGCTGATGGCGCCGTACTCCGAATTCACGGCGCTGCTGCGTCGGCGCGCCGCCGACGCCGTGCTGGCGATCGCCACCGCCAAGGACCGCCGCTCGGTGGAGGCGCTGCTGCGCCTCTACGGCCTGGACGACCTGTTCCCGGCGGAGCGCCTGCTCGACAAGGAGACCGGCGTCGGCAAGGCGGCCCACCTGGCGCGGCTCCAGGAGCAGACCGGCGTGCCGTTTCCCGAGATCGCCTTCGTGGACGACAAGGTGAACCACCTGGACGGCGTCCGGTCGCTGGGCGTGCGCTGCGCCCTGGCCGCCTGGGGCTACAACGGCGCCCGCGAGGAGGCCCTGGCCCGGCAGCGGGGCTACGCGGTGCTCCGGCTGGAGGACGCCGAGGGGCTGCTGTTCGCGCCCGGGCCCGGCGGAAATCCCCCGTGAATCCAGGCCATTGCGCCGCGGAGCCAGGGCTCTACCCTGGCGACCGTGGATCTTGGATTCCTCATGCACGCCGAGCGCACGCCGAACCCGGACAGCATCAAGTGGGTGCTCGGCCAAACGCTCACGCCCGACGGCGACGTCGCCCACTTCGACGCCGCGCCGGCCGAGGACGTCTCGCCGCTGGCCGCACGCCTGTTCGGCGTCGACGGCGTGACCGGCGTGTTCGTGGCCTCGAACTTCGTGACCGTCACCAAGCGTCCCGAGCTCGAGTGGACCGAGATCGCGCAGCCGATCGTCGACGCCATCAAGATGACCCTCGCCGACGGCGGCGAGGCCCTCGGACCCGCCTACCAGGTGGCCGAGCGGGCCGACGACGACGAGCTGGTGGGACGCATCCGCCGCATCCTGGAAGAGGAGGTGCGGCCCGCCGTCGCCATGGACGGCGGCGACATCGTGTTCGCGGGCTTCCGCGACGGCGTCGTCGAGCTCTACATGCAGGGCTCGTGTCAGGGCTGCCCCAGCAGCACCGCGACGCTGAAGCTGGGCATCGAGGCACGCCTCCGGGAGGAGATCCCCGAGGTGCAGGAGGTCATCGCGCTCTAGCGGGAGCGTGAGCCAGCAGCGGCTTCCCCCGAGCCGCCTGTCAGGACAGAGGACCATGAGGAAGGGATTCGGGGGAGGCCGGACGCGTGCGTCCGGCGGCGGCCTGCACCGTCTGCGGATCGGCCGCAACGATCGCCACGATCGCGGCGGGCGTCCGCTGATCGGTCTGGACGGCCGGCATTCGATCCTCGCCAGCGACGCGCGCTGGCGCCACGACCAGCGTGCGCGCAAGCGGCGCCTGACCGCGCGGGGGCGCGCGACGCTGCTGGCGTTCGCGGGCTTCGTGCTGCTGTGCCTGAGCTGGTGGGTCGAGCCCTTCCGCACCGGCGGATCGGCCCACGCGCTGGCGTCGCTGCCGCCGGTCGGGGCGGGCGCTCCCCAGCCGCCGGCTCCCCAGGCGCCCGCGGCGATCGCCCCGGATCCGGCGCCCGCGCCGCTGCGCACGCCGGTTCGGGTGCCCGGCGACCTGCTCGAGCGCCTGCCGGTGACGCGCACGGCGCTCGACCTGCCGGCGACCGACGGCTCCGACGCGCGCTCCGCCGGCCACCTGCTGGAGCGGGTGACGGGACCCGGCGGCGTTCCGCTCGAGGTGGAGTACACCCTCGACGCCGAGCTGATGCGCCACGTCTTCTCGGTGCTGCGCCGCGGTCGCGTGGCGCTCGGCAACGTGGTGGTGATGGAGCCCACCACCGGGCGCGTGCTGGCCTACGCCTCCACCGATCCGGAGCGCTTCCCGCCCACGCGCCACTACCCGGCGGCGTCGCTGGTGAAGGTCATCACGGCGGCCGCCGCCATGCACGAGGCGCCGCGCCTGGCGCGCCTGCCCTGCCGCTACACCGGCAGCCCCTACCGGCTGACGCCCTCGCGCATCGATCCGCCGGCCCGCGGCAACACCGTGTCGCTGCGGCGCGCGCTGGCCACCTCGAACAACCAGTGCCTGGCCCAGCTGGCGGTGCACGCCCTGGGCACGCGGCACCTGATGGCGGCCATCGACCGCTTCGGCTGGCTCGACTCGCCGGCGCCGGCCCACGCCGCCGGCCAGGCCGACCCGGGCGAGGAGCCCTACGACCTGGGCAAGCTGGGCTCCGGGCTGGCCGGCAGCCGCATCACGCCGCTGCACGCCGCCCAGCTGGCGGCGGTGCTGGTGCACGGCGAGCTGGTGTCGCCGCGCTGGGTCGAGAGCGTCGTCGAGCTGGGCGGCGCCCGCGAGCTGGAGGTGCCGGCGCCGAGCGCGCCGCGCCGCGTGCTGTCGCCGGGTCTGACCCGCGAGCTGCGCGACATGCTGGTCGACACCACCCGCAACGGCACCGCGCGCCGCGCCTTCCGCGGCCGCGGGGGCCACCCGCTGCTGGGTCCGGTGAAGGTGGCCGGCAAGACCGGCAGCCTGTCGGGCAAGGCGCCGGACGGTCGCTACGAGTGGTTCATCGGCGTGGCGCCGGCCGACAGCCCGCGCGTGGCCATTGCCAGCGTGGTGGTGCAGGACGACCTGTTCTGGCGCACCTCGTCGCAGATCGCCGCCGACGTGCTGCGCGGCGTGTTCTGCGAGGGCAAGCGCTGCAGCCCGGACAAGGCGGACCGCTTCATCCAGGTGCCGAAGGCGGCGGCGGAGCTGGCGCGCACCGGCAGCGAGGGGGCCGGCAGCCTGAACTAGCAAGCACGGCCGAAGGCCGTGCGCGCAGCGAGCCGCAGGCGAGCGAAGTCGAAGAGGGTCGACCCAGCGGACGGCGCAGGAGACCCGGCCGTCAGGGAGCGGCCGCAGGCGGCAGCACCTCGTTCAGGGTGCGCCGCAGGGCGCGCACGGTGTCGGTGCTGCCGTCGGCCAGGTTCTCGCGCTCGCCCGGGTCGAGGGCCAGGTCGTAGAGGGCGGGGCGCCCGGGCGTGTCGATCAGCTTGTGGCGGCCGTGGTGCAGCGCGCGGACGAGCGACTGGGCGCCGCTGCCGGCGATGACGTGGGGGAAGGGCCGCTCCGGCGGCGCGTCGACCTCGCCGCGCAGCAGCGGCAGGAGCGAGACGCCGTCGCTCTCGGGGACGGGCAGTCCCAGCCAGTCGAGCAGGGTGGGCATCACGTCGAGGGTCGAGACCGGCGCGTCGATGCGCCGCGGCGCGCCCCCCCGGTCGCCGGGCAGCTTCCAGTAGAGCGGAACGCGCAGAACCTCTTCGTGGAGCGTGCGGCCGTGGTCGAAGCCGCCGCGGTCGAAGAGCTCCTCGCCGTGGTCGGAGGTCACCACCACGATCGCGCCGTCGAGCCGCCCGGCCTGGTCGAGCAGGGCGAGCATCTGGCCGGTCCGGTCGAAGCCGTAGCGGAGCGCGGTGTCGTAGTGCTCCACCAGGCTCGCGACCTCGCGTTCGCCCACGGCGTCGGCGGCGCGGCGCCGGCCGGGCCGCCGCGCCGCCCGCGCCAGCGGCCCGTCGTAGGGCATGGCGTCGCTGGGAGGGCGCCCCAGCAACGCGCTGCGCCGGTCCGCGGGCACCCGGTAGGGCGCGTGGGCGCTCATGACGTGCAGGTAGAGGAAGAAAGGGCTCGGGGCCTCGACGGAGAGCCACTCGCGCATCCAGTCGACCAGCAGCCGGGCGTCCGGGTGTTCGCCCGGCGGCGCGTTCGCGGCGTGGAAGACGTCGAAGCCGCGGTCGAGGGCGCTGGCGGTGCCGATGCCGGCGTGCTGGGAGTGGCCGACGGTGGTCCAGCCGGCGGCGCGCAGGCGGGCGGCCAGGGTCGGCACGTCGGCGGGCAGGCGGGGCGCCGGGCCCCCGAAGCCCAGGCGCGTCGGCAGCAGCCCGGTGAGCAGCCCGGCGCTGGCCACCACCGAGGACGACGAGGGGCTGCGCGCAGCGGCGAACAGCACGGAGCGGTCGCGCAGGCCGTCCAGGCCGCGGCTGGTCGGAAGGGCGTAGCCCAGGTGCCCCACGTGGTCGGCGCGGACGCTCGACAGCTCGATCAGCACCACGTCCGGCGGGCGCTCCGCCGGGGCGGGGCCGCAGGCCAGGGCGAGGAGGGAGAGCAGGGCGAGACGGGCGAGGCGGAGCACGCCGGCAGGGTATCGGGGCCGCGAAGAAAGTTCGCCACCAGGCCGGCCCTGCCGACCACACCCCTTGTAGACAGCAAAGACATCCCCTTCCCAGGGAGGCCTGAGGTCGCATCCGCGGCCTCGGGCCTTTCCCTTTTGGGCGCCTGCGGGCATCGGGCGGTGGGTTAGGCTGGCGCCATGATCGCGGTGACCGCGGAGCTGAAGGCGAAGGACGGCCGGCAGGAGGACCTGGAGGCCCAGCTGGGTCGCCTGGCGGAGCAGGTGCGCGACGGGGAGCCGGGCTGTCGGCTCTACGTGTTCGCGCGCTCGAAGCACGACCCGCAGCTCTACGTCACCCTCGAGCGCTACGACGACGAGGAGGCGCTGGCCGCCCACTCCCACGCGGACCACTACACGGCCGCCCTTCGCGGGATGATGGACTGTCTCGAGGCGCCGCCCCGGGTGGCGCTCTTCGAGGAGGTCTAGCCGGACTCGCGGGCTTCGGCCTTCTTCCGCTTCAGCTTGCGCTTGTGGCGCATCTTGTGGCGGTGCCGCTTGACCTTCTGCTTGTTCTTGCTGCGTGCCATGGGCAGCCGAGGCTACGGGCAACCTCCGACCCCCGCAAGCCCGAAGGGCGCGCAGCGAGCCGCCGGCGAGCGAAGTTCAGTCGGTCAGGATCTCCGTCATGACGGTGCCCATGGCCTGGGCCTCGGTGTCGTGGAGGTTCTCCACCGACGGCAGGCTGCCCACCAGGCGCTCCAGGCGTTCGCCGATCTCGCGGTCGAGCGGGTCGAAGGCCAGGGCCATGCCGGCGTCGCCGTCGTCGCGGGTCACGCTGGCCCAGACCAGGAAGGGCGACTCGCCCGGATCGCCGTAGATGGCCAGGTGCAGCCGGTCGCCCAGCTCCAGACCGGGCAGCGGCTCGATGCGCATGCCGCCCACCGACAGGTCGCGTCCCACCAGCACGCGCAGCGCGCGCTTGCCGAAGGCCGGGACCGTGTGCGAGTAGGCCGCGCGCCGCCGGTCGCGGCGGTCGCGGTCCGCCGGCTGCGGCTGCGCGGGCGGCGCCTCGACCGGCTCCGGCTCCGGGTCGGGGTCCCGGTCGAGCTGCACGTCGACCTCGAGGGCCGGCTCCGCCTCGGGCGGCGCGGTCACGTGCTGCCGCTCGACCTCCGGCGGCGTCGGCGCCGGTGACGGGGCCTGCAGCGGCGGGGGCGCCAGCGTGCGGCGCAGCGTCGCCGGACCCACCGCCAGGTCCTCGATCAGCAGCTCGATGGCCTCGCGGGCGTCGTGGCCCACGTCGTCGAACAGCACCGCGGCGCTGTAGAGGTGGGCGCGATCCGCCTCCTTCGGGCGATCCACCCGCAGCACGCGGCCGCTGATCGCCACCGGATCGCCGGTCTCCAGCGCCTCGGGCACGTTCACGCGAATGCGCCGGCCCGCGTCGATGGGAGTCTCCGAGATCAGCCGGCAGCCGCGCACCGAGAGGTCGGCGAGCACCGCGCGGCGGCTCTTCAGGCCGGTGCGGAAGCCCACCTCGAAGCCCACGGCCACGCGCGGCTCGCGCCGCCGCTCCTCGCCGCGGTACAGACAGCGCAGCACCAGCAGCCGCAGTGCCTCGGCGTGCACCGGGCGGCGCACCAGGTAGTCGAAGCCGCAGCGGCGCAGCTGCTCGCGCAGGGCGTTCGAGTCCTCGTTCACCACCACCAGGCGCACCAGGTGCGGACCGTCCGGGTCGGCGGTCACCTTCTTCACCGCGTCGATGCGGCGCGGCGTGGCGATCAGCAGGTCCTGGGGCGGCGGCGTCCCCTCGACGATCGCGCCGCCGCGGACACGCGCGAAC
>JBNLVK010000166.1:0-8044 GCA_050618055.1 Myxococcota bacterium | reverse complement strand
GCCGGCGGCGACCACCCTCTCGTCGGAGAGGGTGCTCCGCCACCCGCTGGCCCACCAGCCGGGGGGCCAGCTTCGGCACACCGACCCGGTGGGCCAGCGGGTGGCGGAGCACCATCTCCGACGAGAGGGTGGTCGCCGCCGGCTTCGGCATGCCGCAGCGCTGGAACTCGTCGGCCAGCAGCTCTGCGCGCTTGCCAATGGACACCGGGATCCCCCTGGTGTTGCTCATCGGTGAGGCGCGGCTCGCGCTGAAGTCGGTCCCGTTCAGGCCTCGAAGCGCCACTCGGTGGCGGTGTTCGAGAAGAGCATTCCGCCGTCGAGGCCGCTCGAGTCCACCATCCAGGCCAGCACCCGGACCGGCGCGACCCGGTAGACGTCCTCGGACGACACCGGCATGTCCCAGTGGTACTTGGCGTTGTAGGCCTCCGCCCAGAGCCCACCCAGCTCCTCCGGGAGCGGGTGTGCGTGCCCCTCGACGAGCACCAGCTCGTCCGCGCTCTCCAGGTTCACCTGGACGCGGTCGTCGTCGGCGAGGTTGCGTCCGATGCGCCCCCCGGTGCTGAACAGCAGCGTGTTCTCGTGCCACACGCCCCACACGGGCAGGCTCGACGGGAAGCCTCGCGTCCGTGTCGCGATCCAGTAGCTGCGGGCCCGGCGCATTCGCTCGTCGACCCAGCTCCAGGGCAGCAGCTGCCCCGGCTTCACGTAGCCGGAGAGACGGGGCCGACGCGCCTCGGGAGGGGCCGGCATCACGCGCGCGGGGGCAGTCCCCGGTTCCAGCTGTAGCGCTCCATGCACTCCAGGAACGAGCGGTAGGCGGCGTCGGCGGGCTGACCGTCGCCGCGGGCGGCGGCCTCGCGCCGGGCCTCGCGGCTGCGCGCCAGGCACAGCCGGTGCTCGGCGTCGAACATCTCCTGGGTGGCTCCGCTGCGCCACCAGGGTCCGGGCACGCCCTCGCGCTGGAAGACCAGGTCCGCACCGGCCGGCGGCGGCGCGGCCTCGACGGAGCCGGCCTTCTCGGCCGCACTGCCGCAGGCCAGCAGCACCAGAGCGGCGAGTGCGAGGGGGAGGGATCGGGCCACGGGCCGACCATTCTCCGCCCCGGAAGGAGGGGGTGCAAGGGAGGGCTCAGCCGCGCCGGTCGCGGTCCAGGGCCTCGATGCGCGCGGTCAGCGCCTCCACCTGGTAGCGGCGCGGGGCGTGCTCGAGCATCGCCCGCTCGACCACCTTCTCGGCGTTGCGCACCGCCGTGTGCTGCCGGCCGAAGAGCCGGGCGATCTCGGCGTGGGACGCGTCGGTATGGCGGCGGCACAGCACCATGGCGAGCTGACGCGGCCACAGCACGTCGCGGCGCCGCGAGCGCCGCGCCAGCGTCTCCGGCGTGGTGCGGAAGAAGGCGGCCACCGCGTCGACCACGTCGCCCGGGGCCAGGCTGTGCTCGGCGCGCATCGGCGTCAGCTTGTGCAGCGCGTCGCGGGTGAGCGCCAGGTCGATGGGCTTCTTCAGCAGCGAGGCGCTGGCCACCAGCTGGATCAGCACGCCCTCCAGGTCGCGGACGCTGCCGCGCAGGGACGCCACCAGCAGGTCGAGGCAGTCGTCGGGCAGCCGCACGCCGCCGGCCGCTGCCCGCTGGCGCAGGATGTCGCGGCGCACCGCCGCGTCGGGCGCCTCGATCTCGGCCACCAGGCCGCTGGTCATCTGCGAGCGCAGGCGCGGGTTCAGGTCGTCGATGTCGCGCGGCAGGCGGTCGCCGGTCAGCACCACGCGCCCGCCCGCGTCGAGCAGGTGCGACAGGGTGTGGAACAGCTCGAGCTGGGTCTTCTTCTTCGCCTGCAGGAACTGCACGTCCTCCACCACGAGCAGGCGGCAGCCGAAGCGGTAGCGGCGTTTGAAGCCGTCCATCTGGCGGCTGCGGATGGAGCGGGTGAAGTCGTTGGTGAAGGCCTCGGCCGAGACGTAGACCACCTTCTGGTCGCCGGCGGCCTCTACCGAGATGGCGCGCGCCAGGTGGGTCTTGCCCAGGCCCGACGGCGAGGCCAGGTAGAGGGGGTTGGCGCTCTGCTGGCGCCCCCGGGCGATGGCCAGGCTGGCCTCGCGGGCCAGGGCGTTGCACGGACCGACGACGAAGTTGGCGAACCGGTAGGGCAGCTCGGGCTGGCGGCGCACCGCCGGTGCCACCGACGCCACCGGCGTGGGCGTGGGCGCGGAACGGGCCGCGGGCCGGCTGCGCGCGGCTGCGGGCTTCGCTGCGCCGGCGGCGGGAAGCGGAGGCCTCACCACCAGCTCGACGCGCACCGGCGTCCCGTGCAGCGCCTCGGCCTGGCGCACGATCTGGGCCAGGAAGCGATCGCGCACCCGATCGCGGTGGAACGCGGTCGGGCAGCACAGGTGCAGGCGCTCGCCGTCTGCACCGCTCTCGAAGCGGGCTTCCAGGGGTTGCAGCCACGCCTCGAAGGCATGCGGGGACGTTTCGGCTCCGAGCTGGCGCAGCACGCCTTCCCAGAGCTCCGGGGGGGAGGTATTCAATTTCTGTTCTGCGGAGGTCTGAGCTGTTTCCGGCGGATCCCCATCGATCCGTCGGAGCGGGGCGGGAGTAGACCACGCGTTGCCGGGGCCCGCAACGGCGAATACCGCCCGCGAAGCCCGGCGACCTACACGCGAGCGTCACGTGGTGACGGCTGGCGGACACCGTCGGAGAACCGCCGTTCGTAACCGGGATCGCGATTCTTTTCCGAGGAGTTCGGCGGAAACCCTGAGGAAGCTTCGCGCTCCGCCGGGACCCGGATCCAACCGGCTTCTCGGAATCGGGGATCTCGGAAATCCTCACTCGTTCGCGAAAAGATTCCCGGATCCACCGAATTTCATGGATGCGCAGAAACCCCCGATTCAGTGCAGCGGACCGCCCCGTGACGGGTCCTCCACCTCCAGGTCGGCGCGCTGGAAGCTCAGCACGCCGGCCAGCCGCGCATAGCGTTCGGGGATCGAATCGGCCTCGAGCAGGCTCTGCTTCTCTTCGACCGGAAGGGCCAGCGCGTTGGAGAGCAGGTTCACCAGGGTCTCGTCGTCGACGCCGGCGAACATCTCGGAGCCGAGGCCGCGTGCGCGCTCGGGCTGGGTGTTTCGCAACAGCACGCCCACGTTCTCGATGATCGAGCTGCGCAGGCGCGCGACCCGCTCCCGCTCCGACTCCGGGTAGGCGTCCTCGAGCGGAACGACGCGCGCCACCCGGTACAGGCGGGGCTCCTCGCGCGGCTCCTCCTCGACGATGCGGAAGCGCGCCTCCCCGCGCAGGACGATGTCGTACTGCCCGGTGGGGAGCCGCTGGCTCTCGGTGACGGTGCCGGCGCAGCCGATCGGGTAGACCGGCGGATCGCCCCCCATCTCGTCGGTGTGCTCGGGGCGCACGACCACCATGCCGATGCGCTGGTCGCCTTCCAGCACCTCCCGCGCCATCTGGCGATAGCGCGGCTCGAACAGGTGCAGGGGCGTCGAGAGCCGAGGGAAGAGCACCACGTTCGAGAGGGGGAAGATGGCCAGTCGCTCGCCTTCGCTCACGAGTCCACCTTATCACGCAGTCCGAAACCCACACCCCGGGGCCCGTCTTGACGGGATGCGAGGGTCTCACCACACTTGCCGGCGATGGATCGCGGCACCTCGCGGCTGCTGATGGAGAGCCTGAACCGGGACGCCCAGCGGATCGCGAGCTGCTTCGGCCTGCGCTACCGCGCGATCGAGGCCGAGCGCGCCAACGTCAAGAGCCGCTACGGCATCTGCTACTCGGACGGCCTGATCAAGATCCGTCTGCGGCACGCCACCACCGGACGTCCGCTCAAGTACTCGAGCCTGGTGAGCACGCTCTGCCACGAGCTGGCCCACCTGCGCCACTTCAACCACGGCGTGCGCTTCCGCGCGTTCTACCAGGAGCTGCTGGAGTTCGCGCGCGACGAAGGCATCTACCGGCCGGGTAGCGACCGGGCGCGCGCACCGGCGGTGGCGCCGCCGCCCAGGCGTCCGCAGCGCGCCCCCGGGCCGGAGCAGCTCAGCCTGTTCGGGAGCGTGAGCGGGAGCGGGAGCTGACTAGGAGCCGATCTGGTCCAGCTCTTCGAGGGTGTTCGGTCCCTCTTCCACCTTGGTCGAGATCTCGTCGCAGGCGATCGCCTTGTCCAGGATCTCGCGCAGCAGCCCCTCGACGGTGAGCTCGTCGTACTCCGCCATCGCCTCTTCCATGGCGCTGTCGGAGAGGCTGAACTCGACGTTGACCTTGATCTTGACGTCCATCGACTGGGCTCGAGCCCGCGGAGCCGGGCTGGGTTGGGGCCCCACGGGGGGCTCGAAGGTGGACTGGAAGTGCGCCGCGGTGCTGCCGGCGGGCGGGAGCCGGTCTGGATCCGAGGGACCCACGGCGTGTAACTATCTGAAAATAAAGAGAAAATCCGCTATCGAGGCGAAAGGATAGCACCCGCCGTCGGGCTTCGGCCAAGGAAAATGCGAAAAAGCGGCGGGCCTGTGCGGCGCCGCTTGCCACCTGCGGGTGGTCAGCCCTCGTTCGGTGTGTCGCTGCGGGCGTGCAGCGCCACCAGCCACACGACCCCGGCCGAGACCGCCAGGTAGATGCCCATCGAGAGGCCGTGGAGCCGCCCCCAGCGCGCGGCCAGGGCCTCGCTCCCCTCGGGGCCGAACACCAGGTCCCGGATCTCAGAAATCTCCGCCGATATGACGAAGTGGGAGAAGAGACAGGCCGCCGCCAGGACCAGAGGCAGCGCGAGACGCAGACCGCCGCGACCCAGCACGTAGGCGAGACCCGCCAGCGCCGCACCGGCGACGGCCCCGTAGAGGTGAAGTGCGGTGAGCACCGGCGCCACGATCCTTCCCGCCAGCTCGGTCGATGGAAGCACCTGGAAGGCGACGCGGGCGATGACCAGCCCGAACAGCCCGAAGGATCCCAGCCAGCCGCCGAGCAGCAGCCAGAGCGCGGTGCGTAGCGCGGTCGCCATGGGCGCAGTCTCTGGCAAGGCCCGGGGGGTGTAAAGGGCGTGCCCCGCAGTCTTCGCGGCCGCATTCGCGACTGGCTCACCGCCCGGCTGACCCACTTCCTGAACCAGCCGGCCGGCCACTACGAGCAGCACCACCCGAACGACGTCGAGCGCCTGGCGCGCACCATTCGCAAGGGCGACGTGCTGCTGGTCGAGGGGCACCAGCGCGTCTCGGCCATGATCAAGTACCTGACCCACAGCTCCTGGTCCCACGCGGCGCTCTACGTGGGCGACGAGCTGGTGCGCCGCGGCGGACCGCTGCGCGAGCTGGCCGTCGAGCACTTCGGCGACGAGGCCGAGACGCTGGTGGTGGAGGCGCTGACCGAGGGCGTGGTGGCGTCGCCGCTCTCGAAGTACACCGACCACAACGTGCGCATCTGCCGGCCCCACCGGCTGCGCAACTTCCACCTCGACCAGGTGATCGACGAGGCCGTGGCCTCGATCGGCCTGCGCTACGACCTGAAGAACGTGGCCGAGCTGGCGATCTACCTGATGCGCATCTCGCTGCTGCCGGTGCGCTTCCGGCGCCGCGCGCTGCGGCTGGGCAGCGGGCTGTCGGGACAGGTGATCTGCACCAGCCTGATCGGCCAGATCTTCCAGAACGTGGGCTTCCCGGTGCTGCCGCAGGTGTCGCACCCGCGCGCCCCCGGACACGCGCCGCCGCCGCGGCGCAGCCGCTGGAATCCCTTCGCCGCCGCGGATCCGCAGCTCGCGCCCTACGGCGGCGGCGTCTACCGGCGGCGCCACCCCACGCTGCTCATGCCCCGCGACTTCGACCTGTCGCCCTTCTTCGAGATCGTGAAGTTCAACGTGATCGCCGAGAAGGGCTTCGACTACGAGCGCATCGAGTGGGAGGACGACGGCGAGGAGGTGGCCTGAGCTCGGGCGCCGCGGACCAGGCCGACGCCCGCCTCGACCACCGCCAGGCCCGCCTCGTCGGTCGCGACCGCCGGCACGCGCGCCGCGCCGAGCGTGCGCCGCAGCAGCTCGATGCCGGCGTAGAGGTCCGCCTGGGGGCGGGAGGGCGCGCCCTCGCCGTGGGCGGCGGCGTAGGCGTCGAACACCTCGGAGGCCAGCGCCTCGGCCGCCGCGGCCGCACCCCGCGCCACGCCGTCGATCCGCACGTGGGCCAGCAGGATGCCCAGGTCGAAGGCCGGATCGCCCACGTGGGCGATCTCGGCGTCGAGCAGCACCGGTCCGCGCCCGGCCAGCAGCACGTTGCCCGACTGCACGTCGGCGTGGACCAGGGCGCCGCGCGGCTCGAGGTAGCGGGCATGGGCGGCGTCGATGCGCGCGACCAGCCCGGCGTCGCGCCGGATCGCCTCGGCGCGCTCGCGCAGCGCCGGCGACAGCGGGAAGTCGTTCTCGCGGAACGGCAGCCGGAAGACGTGGTCGCCGTGCAGGCGCTGCATCTCGTCGTTGGCGAAGCGGGCCGCCAGGCCCGCCTCGCGGGTACCCGCGTGCACCCGTCCCAGGAACGCGGCCAGCCCGCGCAGCGCGGGGGCCACGTCGGCGCCGCGCGCCAGGGCGTGGTCGAGGCGCTCGGCGTCGCCCAGGTCCTCGAGCACCAGCACCCGGGCGTCGGCGTCGAAGTGGAGCACCCGCGGCAGCAGCCCGCTGCGATCGAAGGGCGCCGCCGTCTCCAGGTAGCGCGCCTCGAACAGCAGCCGGTCGGTCGAGACCCGGTACTCGGGAAACCTCTCCAGGGCCGGCCGCGCCTGCTTCAGGACGGCGCTGCGCCCGTCCGGGGCCCGCACCCGGCGCACCCAGTTGATGTTTCCGTCCCCGGCCGGCTCGATCTCCGCCACCTCCCCCGGGGCGAGCCAGCCCTGGCCGCGTAAGTATTCGGAAACGTTGGACTCTTCGAGGTGGAGTTGCATGTCCACGAAAGTGCACCCGACCTGCAGAAAAACCTCAAGGCCCGGCAACGCCGGACGATGAGTAAAGGGTGTCGGATTGAAGCCAGGGGGGGGCAGAGATCCGCACGAGTCGCCCCGGGATCGCGAGATCCCGGGGCGATTGTGTTCGGGGGCCTCCCTACTCCGGACGCGGGGCCAGCGGCTCGAGGGTGACCGGGTCGAGCTCCTCGGACTGGAGCGTGCGCGCCTGCCGCGGGTCGTGGGCGTCGCTGTGGCAGGCGCCCTTGTGGCCCCGGTCGGCACCCATGGCGCGGCGGGTCTTGCCCGCCAGGCGGTGGATCTCCTCGGGCGACAGCACGCCGCGCTGCTCGAGGATGGCGCGCTGCTCGTCGGTCAGCGCCTCGCTCACCTTCGGCAGCTCCCAGGCGTAGCTCTCGTCCTTGCCGCTGACGAACTCGGTGATCTCCTTGCTGATGCGCACCGAGCACCAGTCGTGGCCGCACATGGCGCAGAAGTCGGTGTCGACGTCCATGTCCTCGTCGTGGTACGCGCGGGCCACGTCGCTGTCGTAGGCCAGCTCGAAGTGCTTCTCCCAGTTCAGCGCCGCGCGGGCCTTGGTCAGCTCGTCGTCGTGGTCGCGGGTGCCGGGAATGCCGAGGGCCACGTCGGCGGCGTGGGCCGCGATCTTGTAGGCGATCACACCCTGCTTCACGTCGTCCTTCTTGGGCAGGCCCAGGTGCTCCTTGGGCGTCACGTAGCAGAGCATGGACGCGCCGTGGTAGGCGGCGGACGTGGCGCCGATGCAGCTGGTGATGTGGTCGTAGCCGGGGAAGACGTCGGTCACCAGCGGACCCAGCACGTAGAAGGGTGCGCCGTGGCACAGCCGCCGCTCGAGCTTCATGTTGAACTCGATCTGGTCGAAGGGCACGTGCCCCGGCCCCTCGATCATCACCTGGCAGCCGTGGCGCCAGGCCCGCTCGGTGAGCTCGCCGAGCGTCTCCAGCTCGGCCAGCTGGGCGCGGTCGGTGGCGTCGGACAGGCCGCCCGGCCGCAGGCCGTCGCCGATCGAGAAGGTGACGTCCCAGCGGCGCAGCACCCGGCAGATGTCGTCCCACAGCGTGTACATCAGGTTCTGCTGCTGGTGGTGCAGCA
>JBNLVK010000165.1:0-4405 GCA_050618055.1 Myxococcota bacterium | reverse complement strand
GAAGCTCGTGCGCTTCGACGTCGAGACCGAGACCCACGAGCGCGGCCCCGACGGATTCTGCATCGAGTGCGGCCCCGACGAGCCCGGCGAGCTGCTCGGCCGCATCCCCGAGCGCTACCGGAGCGCCGGCCGCTTCGAGGGCTACACCTCGAAGGAGGCCACCGAGAAGAAGATCATGCGCGGCGTCTTCCAGCCCGGCGACGCCTGGTACCGGTCGGGCGACCTGCTGCGCCGCGACGAAGAGGACTACTACTACTTCGTCGATCGCATCGGCGACACCTTCCGCTGGAAGAGCGAGAACGTCTCGACCCAGGAAGTGGCCGAGGTGCTGCACGGCTTCCCGGGCGTGGAGATCGCCAACGTCTACGGCGTGCGCGTGCCCGGCATGGAGGGCCGCGCCGGCATGGTGACGCTGGTGATGCAGCCGGGTGAGCGCTTCGACCCGGAGGCCTTCCACGCCTTCGCCCTCGAGCAGCTGCCGCGCTACGCCGCGCCGGTCTTCGTGCGCGTGGCGCCCGAGGCCGAGATGACCACCACCTTCAAGCTGCGCAAGGTGGACCTCCAGCGCGAGGGCTACGGCAGCGAGGTCCGCGATCCGCTCTACGTGCGCGACGACGCGCTGGGGGCCTACGTCCCGCTCGACCCCGCGTCGCTGGCGGCGGCCGGCTACCCGCCCCACGAGGCGCCCGGGTCTTGACCGGCGAGGAGCGGCTCGCCAGCGCGGCGGCGAACCTGCGCGAGCGCTGCGGGCTCGGGGCCGAGCCGGTGCGCGGCGTGCTGTCGCCGTACCGCATCTGTCCGATCGGCGCGCACAGCGACCACCAGCACGGTCCGGTGCTGGGCACGGCGGTGAACGCCTACACGGCGCTGGCCTTCGTGCCGACGCGGGAGCCGGTCTTCGAGGTGACCAGCGACGGATTCGAGGGCCTGCTGCGCATCGACCTGACCCGCGACGCCGACGGCGACGGTCCGCTCTGGACGCGCTACGCCCGCGGCGCCGCCGCGCTGCTGAAGGAGCGCCTGCCCGCCGAGCCGATCGGCCTGCGCGCCCGGGTGGAGGGGACGCTGCCGGGCGGCGGCCTGAGCTCGTCGGCGTCGGTGGTGTGCGCCTACCTGCTGGCGCTGGCCGACGTCAACGGCCTGCTGCTGGCCGAGGAGGAGCTGGTGGCGCTGGCGCGCCGCGTGGAGAACGAGTTCGCCGGCATCGCCTGCGGCATCCTCGACCCGGCGTCGATCGTGGGCTCGCGCCGCGGCCACCTGCTGGCCATCGACACGGCGCGCAGCCGCTGGCAGCCGGTGCCGCTGGGCGAGGGGGCGACCGACGTGCGCTTCCTGGTGACCTTCACCGGCATCGCCCGCAACCTGGAGAGCACCGGCTTCAACGAGCGCGTCGCCGAGTGCGTGGAGGCGGCAGGCGCCCTGGGGCGCCTGGCCGGCCGCCAGGAGGTGGAGCTGCTGGGCGAGCTGTCCGACGAGGTGATCGACGTGGGCCTCCAGGCCCTGCCCGAGAACCTGGCGCGCCGCGCCCGCCACTTCCGCACCGAGCGCGCCCGCGTGCTGCGCGGCATCGAGTGCTGGCGCGAAGGCGACCTCGAGACCTTCGGCGAGCTGATGAGCGCGTCCTGCGAGAGCTCGATCAACGACTACGAGACCGGCTCGCCGGAGCTGGTGCGCCTCCAGGAAATCCTGCTGGCGACGCCCGGCGTGATGGGCGCGCGCTTCTCCGGCGCCGGCTTCGGCGGCTGCGCCATCGCCATGGTGCGCGCCGACGCCGCCCGCGACGCCACGGACCGTGTGCTCGCCACCTTCCGCGGCGTCTTCCCCCACCTGGCCGAGCGCTCCCGCTCCTTCCTGGTGGAGAGCGACGACGGCGCCCGCGTGGTCTGACGCCTCAGTCCTTCGGCCGGAACACCAGGAAGTGCTGGCGCTCGACCACGTCGTGGTCGCCCACCAGCTCGTAGCCGGCCGCGGTCATCTCGTCCACGATGTCCTGCTTCGGCGTCCAGTGGCCGAAGGTGCGCGGGAACCAGGAGTGGTCCTTCAGCTCGAGGATCGCCACGCGCCCGTTCGGCACCAGGTCGGTCAGGACGCCGGCGAAGTAGCTGCTGCGGTCCTCGATGTGGTGGTAGGTGTTGCTGGTGAAGAGCAGGTCGATCTCGCCGTCGGGCAGCATCGGATCGTGGAACTCGCCGCGGACCACCTCGACGTTGGCGATCTCGTCGTCGGCGACGCGCTCGCGCAGGTAGGCCAGCATGTCGTCGTCGACGTCCACCGCGTAGACGCGCCCGCCGTCGCCCACCGCCGCCGCCAGCCGGAAGGTGAAGTAGCCGCCGCCGGCGCCCAGGTCGGCCACCGTGTCGCCCTCGGCCAGGCCCAGCAGCGCGATCACCTCGTCCGGCCTCTGCCAGGAGTCGCGGCCGAAGCCCTCGTAGGCGAAGCGTTTCCAGGCACCGCAGCCGGAAAGCTGCAGGGCGATGCACGCGACGAGCAGGACACGCGCGTTCATGGGCGGTTCCCTCCGGTCGGGCGCACCGGTCCCGTGTAGCACGCGCGCGGGGTGCGGGTCCACGGCGACGTGCATTGGTAGTCTCGTGGCATGACCCTCCGCGTCGCACGCCGCTTGGTGGTCGCGCTCGTCGGCGCGACGCTCCTGCTGGTGGGCGTCGCGCTGCTCGTGCTGCCGGGTCCCGGCATGCTGGTGATCGGCATCGGGCTGGCCGCGTTGTCGACCGAGTTCGTGTGGGCGCGGCGCTGGCTGCGACGCATCCGCGCGACGGCCGACGAGTACAACCCGCTCCGGGGCGACGTGTCCCCGCCCTCCCACGACGCGAGACCGCCGGATCCGAAGGGCTAGACTGGCGGAATGCTCCCGCGCGTTCCGGCGGTCCGGCTGCTGCTCCTCGTCCTGCTGCTCGCGACCCGGGCCTCGGCCCAGTCCGCCGGCGACGCGCCGCTGCTCGACCAGATCGATGTCGAGCTGATCGGACGCGACCTGGTGGCCTTCGGCACCGACGGCGGAGACGTGCGCGAGCGGCTGCACCTGAACGAGCGGGTCCGCTGGCGCCACAGCCGCGGGGCGCTGGGCATCGTGCTCACCGACGAGCGCATGCTGGCGGTCGGCACGGCGTCCGCGTCGTGGCAGGAGCGGCGCTGGGAGCGCGGCGAGGTGCCGCCGACCCAGGCGGGCCTGGGCGACCGTGTGGGACTGGTCGTGACCAACCGGCGCGCCGTCGGATTCAACGGTCCCAGCAGCGCGCTGGTCGAGTACCGGATCGGGCCGCAGGAGGCGGTGCAGGCGTCGGGCGTGGGCGACCAGGTGGCGGTGGTGGTGACGTCGCGCAAGGCGATCGGGCTGTCGCCCGTCGTCGATCGCTTCCAGACCCAGGACCTGGGCGTCCACGAGCGTCTGGAGCGCGTCTCCGCCGGCTCGACGCTCGCCACCGTGCGCACCAGCCGGCGCGTGCTGGTCTTCCGCGCGGGCACCGCCAGCTGGGGCGAGCGCCGGCGCGAGATCCACGAGGACTAGCCGGGCATCTCAGAAGTAGAGGTGGGCCCCCAGGCCGAAGAGGTCGATGCGCCGCTCCCAGAACTGGCCGTTCGGCGAGTTGCCCTTGAACCAGCTGGCCAGCAGCATGAGCCGCAGGTCCGAGACCTCCGGGTTCGCGATCTCGAAGCCGGCCACCGTGCTCAACTCCTCGCGCCAGTCGTTCTCCTCGGTGGACTGGTAGTCGAAGGCGGCGACCGGACGCACCAGGTCGTCGAGGAAGGCGATCGGGCTGCGCAGCTCGGCGCCGGCCTGGATCGACAGCGGGTCGAGGTCCGGCTCGGTGTGGACCAGCACGCCGCCGCCGGCGTACACGCGCAGGGCCGGGTGCACCTGGAACGATCCGACCAGGTCGACGCCCTCGTAGCTCAGGTTCACACGGTCCGGCCGGTTGCGCAGCAGGAACTCGTCGCCCAGGTGCGAGCTCTGGTGGAACAGCCGCAGGCGCGCCGAGGCACGCCCCCGTTCGAACGAGAGCGTCGGGCCCACCCAGAAGTCGGTGTTCACCAGGTCCGACGACGCGGCGTCCAGGTCGAACACCGAGAACACGCCGCCCATGAGCCCGAGCTCCCAGCGCGCGTCGCCGCCCAGCGGACCTCCCAGCAGCGCGAAGCTCTCGCCGAAGTTGGCGCTGCCGACGTGGGTCAGCTCGTCGTCGTCCAGGTACCACTGGTAGACGGCGGAGAAGTGGGGCTCGCGCGGGTCGGCGAGCAGCGGATCGAACAGCTCGTGGCGGGGCAGGATCTGGATGCCCGACTCGGAGCGGCGCGCGCCGTCGGCACTGGCCAGCACCTGGCGCTCCCGGTCCCGCACGCTCACCTCGACGTGCTCGATGCCGTCGACGCGCACGATCGCGTCGAC
>JBNLVK010000164.1:0-5961 GCA_050618055.1 Myxococcota bacterium | reverse complement strand
CGTGTGCTCTTCCGATCTGTGCACTGCACGCCGTTCAGGTTGAAGCGCGGCTCGAGGAGGGCTTCGACGGCGGCGACCAGGATCGGCATGCCCTCGGGCGGGCACCCCGCCATGGCGGCGTTGGCCGCCAGGACCTCCACCGTCGCGATCCCGCCGCGCGGAGGGATCGGGCCGAGCACGTCCCCGGCCGGGCGGCCCGACGCACGCACCCGCTCCTCCACCGCTTCGACCGTCGGCGGCAGGACGGGCAGCCCGTCGGTGAGCTTCGCCGCATGGGCGAGCTCGACCCACTCCTCGAGGCTGGCGACCTGGCTCGGGAGCTTCACCACAGCTCGTCCGTGTAGCGGTCGCTGCCCGGGACGGTCGGGATGAACGGGGCCGCGTAGCTGACGCGGCCCAGGCCGGCGTCGCGCAGCCACGCGTCCTGCTCCGCGAACAGCCCGTCCCAGCAATCGCGCGGGTCGGTCTCGAGGAAGAAGATCTGGAGCGAGCGCCGCTCGAGGCCCGGCGGCCGGGCGACGTACGCGGGCGCGTCGTCCGGCAGGGGCTCCGGCTCGAGCCCCAGGCAGACGGATGCGGGCGTTCCCGGCAGCCGCGACGCGATCCAGGCGCCGTACTCGCGCTCGAACCGCTCGCGTTCCACCTCCGCAGCGCGATCGACCATCAGCAGGACCAGCCCCGGGAAGGGATGCTCGAGGGCCAGCTCGGGCGGCACGCCGTCCGGGTCGCGCAGGGTGCGCGAGCGCAGGTGGTAGAAGCCGGCGTGCGCCTGCACGCGCTGCTCGAGCATGCGCCCGTTCCCGATCAGCCAGTTCACCTGGCGCACGGCCCAGTCGACCGCCGGGTCGTGGAAGCCGGCCTGGATCCAGTAGAGCGCCAGGTAGGAGCCGCGCCGGATGTCGTCGATGACCGGCGTCTCGCCGGGGAAGCGCAGGTCCTTCAGCGGACGCGTGGCCACGTAGCGGCGGCCCGAGAACAGGTACGGCCCCATCATGCAGCCCGCGTAGAAGTGGTCGCGTTCGTACCAGCGGTGGAACGCGACCTCGTGGCCCCGGACGGGTTCGAGCAGGCTGACCAGCGCGCTGCCGAGCTCGACGCGAGGATGCTCGATCGCTTCCATCGCCGGCACCCTAGCGCGGCCCGGCTTCGCGTCCGAGACGCGAGAGCCCGCCCCAGCCGAAGGTGATGAGCGCGATCAGCAGGGTCATCGGGATCGCCCCGAAGACCCCCATCGCCACCTGGTCGCCCACGCGGTCGGCCAGGGCGCCGACGAACACGCCCCCCACCTGCGCGAGCTGCGCCACCATGAAGACCATGCCCACGACCCTCCCGCGCAGGTGCTCCGGCACTGCCAGCTGGAGGCCGGAGAAGGTGGAGATCTGCCAGAGCTGCGCGGCCAGCCCCGAGGCGAACTCGACCGTCAGGACGTAGGGGTAGGAGAAGGCGAACGCGTAGAGGAGCACGCAGCCCGAGAAGGCGAGCATGCTGAAGGCGATCGCCAGGCCGGGACGCCGGAAGTCGGGCAGCGCCGTGGCGACGATCGCGCCGAGCAACGTGCCCAGGCCCGCGCTGGCCGCCATCACGCCCATGCCCTCGCTGCCGACCCCGAGCACGTGGCGCGCGAAGACCGGGCGCATGGCGAAGATCGCGCCGTTGAAGAAGGCCATCGCGCACGCCAGCAGGGCCAGCCACACCGGAGGGTGCGCAACCACGTAGGCGAAGCCCTCGCGCAGCTCGCGCCAGGGGGCGCGGCGTCTGCCCGTGGCGCGACCGCGCACCGGGATCGCGGCCAGCAGGGCCGCGGCGAGCAGCAGACCCGCCGCCGCGGCGGTCCACGAACCGACGATGCCGCCCCCGGCGATCAGCACGCCGGCCAGCGCCGGACCCGCCATCTGCCCGAGCCCGATGCCGGCGGAGTTGAGGGCCACGGCGGGCTGGGTGTTCTCGGATCCCACCACGTCGAAGACGTAGGCCTGGGTCGCCGGCTGGCTCATGGCGCTGATCAGTCCGCCGAACGCCGCGGCGGCGAACAGGATGGGCAGCGCGATCCGGTCCGCATGCAGCAGCGCTGCGAGACCGAGCACCAGGACGGCGGCGCTGACGCGCGTCCCGGCCAGCAGGCTGCGCTTGGCGAAGCGATCGGTGGCCACGCCGCCGATCGGCGAGAAGAGCGCCACCGTCGCCCCCTGGATCGCGATGAGCAGCCCGAGCAGCGTGCGCGAAGCGGTCAGCTCGGTGACCAGCCACTGCAGGGTGAAGAGGTGGATCTGCATCGCCAGGAACTGGAGCAGGCTCGAGCTCCAGAGCGCCCGGAAGTGGGGCAGGCCCAGCACGCCCAGCGCGCTGCGTCTCGCACCGAGCGCGACCGGCTCCAGGGGCCGGGCCGGGTCCCGCGGACTAGGCGCGTCCATCGAGCTGTGCCCGGATCCGCGCGTGGGCGACCTCGTTCAGCGAGAAGCGGGTGAAGGCCAGCGCGCCGATGGAGAAGCCCGCGAGCGGCATCCCGCCCGCAAGCAGCAGCATCGCCCACTGCACCCGGTCGGACTGGACCTCGCCGTCGGGCACGAAGCCCGCGAGCTCGAGCACCCACCCGGCCACGAAGGCCATGATCCCGGCCGCCAGCTTGCTCGCGAAGGTCCAGGCCGCGAAGTAGATGCCCTCCTTGCGCTCGCCCGTCTGGAGCTCGTCGTAGTCGACGATCTCGGCCTTCAGCGACTGCCCCAGCACGCTCCCGCAGCTCTGGCACAGCCCGACGATCGTGCAGGAGACCGCCATCAGGAGCCAGGTGCCGGCTCCGAAGAAGAGCAGCATGCCGTAGCCCAGCCCGGTGACGATCATGGCGGCGAGCCAGAGCCGTCGCTTCTCGAAGCGACGCGCGAAGGCGATCCAGACGGGTATGGAGAGGATCGACAGCACGAAGGTGGAGCCCAGCATCGCGCCCGTGATCTCGGGCATCACGATCACGTACTGCAGGAGGAACGGGACAAGCATCCCGATGGCGCCCATCCCGAGCTGCTCGATGAAGTAGACCGAGAGCAGCAGCCTCGCGTGCACGTTGCGCACGACGTCGGCCGCCGCCCGGAAGGGGCTCGCGCCCCCCCGCCCGGCATAGTCCCGTCGCTCCGGGGGCAGCGCCCAGATCCCGTAGACGATGGCCGCCACCGCGAACGCGCCACACCCGAGCGCCAGGACGTAGGCAGACTCCCGCGATCGCTCGTCGTCCATCAGGAGCTGCACACCCGCCGCCGAGAGCAGCATCGCCAGGGCGCGCGCGAGCTGCCGCGCTCCGTAGATCTTGTTGCGCTCCAGGGGATCCAGGCTGATCTCGGCGCCCAGCGCGATGTGGGGCACCTCGAAGGCCGTGTAGGCGGTGTAGAACCCGACGATCGCCACCGAGATCCAGGCGGTGAGCAGCGGTCCCTCGAGCCCCGGCGGAGGCACCCACGCCATCACGCCGAACAGCAGCAGCGGCAGCGCCGAGCCCAGCAGCCAGCTCTTGCGGCGGCCGAAGGCCAGCGTGGTCCGATCGCTCAGGTTCCCCACCAGCGGGTCGCTGATCGCGTCCCAGACGCGCGCGACCAGGAAGATCGTGCCGACCGTGCCGGTCGAGGCTCCCAGGCTCTCTGCCGCGTACTTGAGGTACATGAACAGGAAGAGCATGTAGAGGAACTGCACGGGCGCGGAAGGCAGCGCGTAGCTGAAGAGCGCGCGCCGGCCGAGAGGTGCAGCCCCCGTTCCGGTGCGACCGGACGGCGCGGTCCGGGGATCGGGATTCACGAGCGTCCCATGTCGCGGGGCGGCCTCCTGGGCGACGGCGGCGGTGGCTTCGCATGCACCTTACCAGGAAGCTTTCGCGCAAGATACAGGCGCGAGAGCCTGCGAGAGAGGGCCCCGCGGACCGGTACCGAACGCCCGTTGGGGGGCTACCAGCCCAGCAGGCGCTCCAGCCGGCGGCGGAGCCTCTCGTGCGCCCCCGAGTTCGGGTGGACCGGTGCGGCGGCCTCGCGCACGTCCTGCCCCTCGTCCTCGAGCTGGGTGAAGTCGAGCACGAGCGAGTACTCGCCGTCGGAGACCTCGTAGCGGGTGTCCAGGAAGTCGGTCTGGACGAAGGGGTTGTCGTAGCGACCGTAGTCCGCGAGCGACTGCGCGGCGCCCTCGACCATCAGGTCCGCCTCCCAGCCGAAGCTCACCGTCCCCTGGCTCGGCGACTCGTAGACGACCTCGAGCGGGCCCGTGCCCACGTCCGGGAAGGCGACGAGCGACTCGTCGAAGGCGGCCTGGAAGGCCTCGAAGCCGCCGGGCCACTCCTCCAGGCTGCCCATCTCGACGATCCACACGTTGCTGGCGCTGCCCTCGGCCACCAGGTCGAAGTCGAGGCCGCCGTTCTGGAACACCTCGGGCTGGTCGCCGCGCCAGTCCACCGGGTTGCGCGAGTAGAGCGCCACGTAGGCGTCCCCGCGCTTGCCGTAGGTCCAGTGACCGTCGCGCACGACCTCGTCGAAGTGGGCGACGGGGAAGTAGGCGTGGGTCTCGTTCTCGTAGACGAAGTCGAGGAGCGGGATCGGCGCGTAGGCCGGCTGGTAGATCGAGATGTTCACGTTCTCGAACTGCCCGCTGCGCGGCAGCGCGCCGTCGCCCGTCCAGCGGCCGCCGGTCGATCCGGCGCCGGATTCGTCGCGCTTCTGCCAGTCCCAGCCGTCGTAGGGCGGAGCCTGGATGTCCTCGGGCCGGTAGGTCGGGTGGGTGACGAACACCATCGCCTGCTCGTCGAGCGTGGCCTGCCAGACGTGGGTCTGGGAGCTGCGCGCGCCCTTCCGGTAGTCCTGGGCGGTCGACAGCATGTAGTCCCGGGTGCGGTAGGTGTAGGTGTTCACCTCGTTCAGCAACCCGAAGTTCGCCGCCGGCCAGAAGATCCTCAGCAGCGAGTAGGCGTTCTGCACGGACTGGTCGACGTCGTTCGGATCCCAGACGCCGTTGGCGAGGTCGGCGAAGTCCGAGAACTGAGAGTCGAACAGGCCGTAGGCGAACCCCTCCTGGAGGGTCAGGCCCACGTGGCTCCATACGATGAAGGCGTTGGTGCCCCACCAGTACGGCAGGTACTCGACGTCGCACCAGTCCCAGCCCAGCGGTGCGCCCGGCTCGCAGGTCTGGGCGCCGGGGGGCGGCGCCTCTTCGAGCCGCAGGTTCATGCGCTCCCGGTCGATCACGGGCTCGTCGACGGTCGCGATGCGGCGGATCACCTCGGGGATGCGGTAGCGCCTGGCGTGCGCGAGCACGGCCGACGTCGCGTCGCTGCGGCTGCTCCAGGACAGCTCCGTGTCCTCGAACAGGAACTTCGCCGGGTCGAAGGTGCCCTCGGTGGTCGCCGAGGCCTTGTTCTTGATGTAGGAGCGGCCGTGGGTGGCGCCGAAGGTGCCCTCGTGGAGATGGAGCGCGATGTCCAGGAACAGAAGGTCGAGCACCATGGAGGCGCGGCGCACCAGGTCCGGATCCTCCGCCCACTCGATGAAGACGAGCAGCGGCCGGATGTCGGTGTTGTAGTAGACGTTCGAGTGCCACTCGGAGAAGCCCACCTGGGCCCGCTCGCGCAGCCAGTCGCGAATGAACTCGCGCGCGCGGTCGCGGTGCCAGGCGCCGGTCTCACCGGTCACGGTGAAGACCTCGTCCGGGAAGCGCTGGCCCGCCAGGTACTCGGCGACCTTGAACATCAGGACGTGGTTCTCGGTCCAGTACCACATGTTGTCGACGACGGGCTGGCCGTCGACGATGCGCACCGGCGTGGGATCCGTGTACCAGTACTTGAAGTCGAGGAGCGCCTGCTCGGCCGCGGCCCAGCTCGCCTCGCTGGCGGCCGGGTGGCCGCGGTAGCCGTAGAGCAGGTCGACGATGCGCACCGCGTCGAAGTCGCTGGTGTCGCGCAGCCGCCACATCTTGTCGAAGATGGCGTCCCAGGAGCCGTCG
>JBNLVK010000163.1:0-12527 GCA_050618055.1 Myxococcota bacterium | reverse complement strand
CCGAGATGGCGCACCGCACCCTGGGCCGCCCCGGCTGGACCGCCAGCCGGCTGGTGTTCGGCTGCGGCGCGGCGCTGTCGCGCGGGCCGCGCGACGACCTGCTCGAGGCCGCCTTCGACGCCGGCATCAACGTCTTCGACGTGGGCTTCCGCGGCTACTACCGCGACGCCGAGGCGAACCTGGCGCCCTTCCTGAAGAAGCACCGCGACCGGGTGTTCCTGATCTCGAAGGCGCGGCCCGCCGACACCGAGCCGGGCCAGTCGCTCTCCGCCGCCGAGCGCCGGCAGGCGGCGGCCGCCTGGAGCGCCCAGATCGACGACTCGCTGGGCGAGCTGGGCGTGGAGCGCCTCGACGCCTACTACCTGATGGCCTCGAACAACGTCGACCTGGTGGGCAGCGACGAGATCCGGCGCGCCTTCGAGCAGGCGAAGCAGGCCGGCAAGGTCGCCCACATGGGGATCTCGACCCACCAGAACGCCGAGGCGGTGCTGACGACCGCCGCGGAGACGGGCGCCTACAGCCTGGCGATGATCGCGATCACGCCGGCCGGCTGGTACGACTGGGCGAACAAGGGGATCCTGAAGGACACGCGCCCCATGATCGGGCTGGCTCCGGTGCTGGCGAAGGCGCGGGCGGCCGGCATGGGGCTGGTCGGCATGAAGGCGGGCCGCTACCTGGCCGGACGCCGCTTCCTGGGCTGGAGCAACCCGGACGCCTTCGACGAGTACTACGACCCGGAGCTGCTGGCCTCCGGGCTGTCGCCCTACCAGCGCAGCTACGCCTACGTGCTGGCCCACGGCCTGGACGTGGTGAACGCCGACATGCAGTCGCTGGCCCACCTCCAGGAGAACGTGGCGGCGGCGGTCAACTCGGAGAGGCTGTTCGCCTAGGGAATGTCGACTGCGAGGCCGCCCTGCCCGTCCACCCGTGCGCGGCGTCCGCAGAACTCCTCGCGCAGCATGGCCTCCATCCGCGCCGGATCGTCGGTGGTGGCCCAGGTGCGGGAGCCGTCGTCGGTCAGGCAGGCGGCGATGGCGCGGGCGGGACTTCCCTTGCGGTGCGCCACGGTGTACGCCTCGATCGTGACCGGCCCCTCGAAGTCGACCCGCGCCCGGCGCAGCGGCAGGGCGTCCACCTCCGCCTGGGGCTTCGCGTAGCGGAAGCCGTGCTCCGGCGGCGCGGTGCCGTAGACGGCCAGCGACTGCTTCGCCAGCCAGCCGCCGTTTCCGTGCACCAGGCCGAGCGCGCCGCGATCCGCGCGCATCACCAGGGCCATGCGCGCCACCGCGTGCAGCGTGTAGCTGTTGAGCGGTCCGCCGCCGAAGGTGAGGCCGCCGGTGACGGTGAGCGCGCGACCTTCGGGCACGCGCAGCTCGTCGGCCGCCACCTGCACCGTCGACGGGAAGCAGCTGTAGAGGTCCCAGTGGGCGATGCCTTCCGGCGTCGTGCCGGCCAGATCGAGGACGCGCTGGCCGGCGATGCGGATGGCCGGCGAGCGGTGGAGCTCGAGCCGCTCCGACAGGTAGAGGCTGTCGTTGGCCTCGCTGGCCGCGTGCAGGTGTACGATCTTCTCGTCGGGAACGCCGGCCTCGCGCGCCACCGACAGCGCGCACACGACGAGCCCCGCCGCCATGTCGACCCGCGCGTTCGCGTTCATCAGCCGCGTGTAGGGCGACGAGATCATCGGGTTGTCCAGACCCGCCGCCGCGATCTGCTCCGCGCTCTTCGGCTCGCGCAGCCAGGCGTCCGGGTTGTCGCGGGCCACGGCGTTGAAGCCGGCCCACAGCCGGGACACGCGGCGGGTCTGCTCGGCCAGCGACTCGCCCCGGGCGTGGCGGATCGCCGAGTCGATCACCGCGAAGATGTCGCTGGCACTGTTCATGCCGCGGGCCAGCTCGGCGTCGTGGAAGATGGGCAGGTCCGGCGCGATCTGACGGTCCGGCGCGCCGGGAGCCTCGCTCTCGACGAGCTCGACGCCCTGGCGCTGGGCCTGTCCGACCGTGCGACCGTTCTCCGCGCCCACCACCAGGGCGATGCGCCGCCGCCCGGCCGCGATCTGGCGCGCCGCGTCGACGACGCAGGCCTGGGCGAAGTTGCCGCCGTAGGGCGTGCCGACCGTCTCCGCCGGAGACCCACCCAGCCGCTGCGCGACCGCGCGCCCGGCGTCGCCGTAGCCCCAGGCGCCGCGCACCACGTAGACCGCGTCGGCGCGCGCCGGCAGATCGGGCGCGCCGGCGTCGGCACCGGCCCGCTCCAGCGCCTCGACCATCAGGGCCAGCGGCTCCTTCGCCGCGGCCGGATCGTCGCCGCGCTGGAGCACCTGGCCCACGCCGACGACGACCGGAAGCTCCCCGTTCATGCGTTCCTCCCGGAGCCCAGCCCGCGCACGGCGAAGCGGGCGAAGCGCGCGGCCGACGCGGCGAGCGGCGGCGGATCCGCCTGCTGGCAGCGCGCGCCCATGGCGCCGACGATCAGCGTGCCCAGCGCCTCGCGATCGTCCGGGCTCACCGGCTGCGGCAGCTCACCGCTCTCCACGCCCGCGTCGAGGATCGCGCTCACCACGTCGTTGAAGTCCTCGACCACCCGGGCGAACTCGCCGCCGCCCGGCCCCTCGGTCATCTCGTCGAGGGGCAGCGGGAAGGTGATCGCCTGGAAGAACTGGCGGTTCTGGTCGACCCGCGACAGGCACACCTCGAAGAAGGCGGTGAGCCGGCCCTCCAGACCCCGGGCCCGGGCGACGCGGCCCGCCAGGTCGCGGGCCAGCTCCTCCCGGCGGCTGGCCAGGCAGCCGCGCAGGATCTCGGCCTTCGAGCCGAAGTACTCGTAGACCGTGCTGCGCGACAGGCCCGCCTGCTTCGCGATCTGGTCGACCGAGCAGCGGTCGTAGCCGTGCTCGGTGATGACGGTCCGCGCGGCCTCGAGGATCTGGTCGCGCCGGAAGGTCTGGAGCACCACGGCGGGGGTCTTGGACATGGCGGCGGGCCTTGCTTCGGGAGATCGGACAGCTGTACGATAAGCCAGACAGAAGTCCGATCCAAGGCGGGAGTGCCCTTGCCCCCCAACTCCGCGAGCGAACCCCGCGCGCTGCGCGTCGTGATCGTCGGCGCCGGCATGGCCGGCGTGCTGGCCGCCATCCGCCTCCGGCAGGCGGGCCTTTGCGACTTCGTGCTCTACGAGAAGGCCGACCGCGTGGGCGGCACCTGGCGCGAGAACACCTACCCGGGCATCGCCTGCGACGTCCCGAGCCACTTCTACAGCTACTCGTTCGAGCCCAACCCGGAGTGGAGCCGGCGCTTCTCGGCCGGAGCCGAGATCCAGGCCTACTTCGAGGACGTGGCCCGCCGCCACGACGTGGTCCGCCGCATCCGCTTCGGCGAGGAGGTCACGCGCTGCGCCTTCGAAGACGGTCGCTGGCACCTGGAGACGAGCCGGGGCACCCGCGACCGGGCCGACTTCGTGATCGCCGCCACCGGCGTGCTCCACCACCCGGCCGTCCCCGACTTCGAGGGGCTCGAGCGCTTTCGCGGCGCCGCCTTCCACAGCGCCCGCTGGGATCACGACGTCCCGCTCGACGGCCGGCGCATCGGCGTGGTCGGCACCGGCTCCTCCGCCATCCAGATCGTGTCGGCGCTGGTCGATCGCGCCCGGACGCTCAGCCTCTTCCAGCGCACCGCCCAGTGGATCACGCCCATCACGAACGAGCCCTTCAGCGAGGAGGACAAGGCGCGCTTCCGCGCCGACCCGGCGGCGATGCAGGCGGTGCGCGAAGAGGTCCGGCGCGCCTTCACCGACGGCTTCGCGAACGTGCTGGTCGACGCGAACTCGACCGCGATTCAGGCGATCCACGACCTGTGCGTGGCGAACCTGGAGGGGAGCGTGCGCGATCCGGAGCTGCGCGAGAAGCTACGCCCCGACTACCGCGCCACCTGCAAGCGGCTCATCATGAGCGAGGACTTCTACGACGCCATCCAGCGTCCCAACGCGCGGCTGGTCACCGAGGGGATCGAGCGCATCGAGCCCGAAGGCGTGCGCACCCGTGACGGCGCGCTCCACGCGCTGGACGTGCTGGTGCTGGCCACCGGCTTCCGCGTCGATCACTTCGTGCGGCCGATGCAGGTCGTGGGCCGCGGCGGCGTCGTGCTCGACGACGTGTGGAGCCGGGGGCCCTTCGCCTACCAGTCGCTGACCGTGCCGGACTTCCCGAACCTGGTCATGCTGAACGGACCCAACGGACCGGTCGGCAACTTCTCGCTGATCGAGGTGGCCGAGCTCCAGATGGACTACACGCTGGAGCTGCTCGCGCAGCTCCGCAGCGGAGCCTGCGACGAGGTGGCGCCGACCCCGGACGCCATGCGGCGCTTCGACGCCGAGCGACGCGAGGCGGTCAAGACCACCATCTGGGCCACCGGCTGCCGGAGCTGGTACCTGGACGCCGACGGCGTCCCCACCGCCTGGCCCTGGACCTTCGATCGCTTCCGCGACGAGATGAAGCAGCCGCGCAGCGCCGACTTCGAGTGGCGGACGCGGTCCCCCGAAACCCCCGAACCCGCAGGAGCACGCACGTGAACCCCGACCACTGTCTCGTCGAACGCGAGGGCCACGCCCTCGTCGTCACCCTGAACCGGCCCGAGGCGAAGAACGCGCTCAGCTCGGGAATGCTGGCCGGCATGTACCGCGCGTGGCGCCTGCTGGACGAGGACGACGACCTGCGCTGCGCGATCCTGACCGGCACCGGCGACGTCTTCTGCGCCGGCGCCGACCTGAAGGCGATGAGCGGCGGCGGCGAGCGCGACGACGAGTTCCAGAAGCTGATGGCCGAGGTGCCGGACCTGCACTGGCAGGCGCTGCTGCGCCACAACCGGCCCGGCAAGCCGATCATCGCGGCGGTCGAGGGCTTCGCCGTGGCCGGCGGAACCGAGATCCTCCAGGGCACCGACATCCGCGTGGCCGCCGAGGACGCGGTCTTCGGCGTGACCGAGGCGCGCCGCGGACTCTTCCCGCTGGGTGGAAGCAGCGTCCGCCTGCGCCGCCAGATCCCATACACGCTGGCCGCCGAGATCCTGCTGACCGGCCGCCACGTGCCGGCCGAGGAGGCGCTGCGCTTCGGGCTGATCGGCCGCGTGGTGCCGAAGGGCGAGGCGCTGGCCGAGGCGAAGCGGATCGCCGAGCAGGTGTGCGAGAACGGCCCGCTGTCGGTGAAGGCCCTGACCCGCATGCTGCGCGAGATCGACGAGAGCTACCCGGAGAGCGAGGCCCTGGCGACGGAGATCGAGATCGGCGGACCGGTGTTCGCGTCGAAGGACGCGCGGGAGGGTCCGCGCGCCTTCGCCGAGAAGCGCAAGCCCGTCTACCGGGGCGAGTAGCCCGGGCCGTCCCCGTGAACGGCCTGTCGGAGCTTCGCGTCGTCGACCACTCCAGCGGAGTGGCCGGCCCGTACTGCAGCCGGCTGTTCGCCGACGCCGGTGCCGACGTGATCAAGCTCGAGCCGCCCGGCGGCGACCCGCTGCGCGGCTGGTCCGCCACCGGGGCCGATCTCGGCGGCGAGGACGGCGCGCTGTTCCGCTACCTGAACGCGTCGAAGCGCAGCGTGCGCGGCGGGATCGACGCCACGAGCGAGCCGCTGATCGCCAGCGCCGACCTGCTGATCGAGGACCGGCCCCCCGGCGCGTTCGATCGCGCTGCCCTGCGCGAGCGCCACCCCGGACTCGTGCTGCTCACGATCACGCCCTTCGGCCTGGACGGCCCGCTGGCCGGGCGCCCGGCCACCGACTTCACCCTCCAGGCCGAGAGCGGATCCATCGGGACGCGCTCCCGCCCGGGCCAGGAGCCCTACCAGGCGGGGGGCGGGTTGTCCGCCTGGGCGGGCGGCTCCTTCGCGGCGGTGGCGGCCCTGGCGGCGGTGGCTCGGGCGCGCGCCACCGGTCACGGCGAGCACGTCGACTTCTCCCTGCACGCGACCACGGCGCTGGTCACCAACTGCTACCTGGACCTCATGTGGGGCCTGCTCGGACGGCCGCCGGCCCTGGGCACGCTTCCCAACTTCGAGACGCCGTCGATCGAGCCCACGCGCGACGGCTTCGTCGGCTTCACCACCTACTCGGCGCAGCAGATGTCCGACTTCCTGCTGATGATCGGCCGGCCGGAGCTCCAGGGGACGGGCGAGTTCGACCAGGTCGCCCAACGCCTCGCCCGGCTCGAGGAGTGGGAGTCGATCGTCCACGCCTGGACGCGCGAGCACACCACCGAGGAGATCATCGAGCAGGCCCAGCTCCTGCGCATTCCGGTGGCGCCGATCCAGAACGGCGACACGGTGCGTCGTCACGAGCAGGTGGTGGCGCGCGGCGCCTTCGTCCCGGACCCGTCCGGCGGCTTCGAGCGGCCGGTCCCGCCCTGGCGCATCGACGGCGAACGACCGGTCGCGCGACGCCCCGCGCCCCGGCTCGGCGAGCACGACGGCCGGGTCGAGCCGCGCAGGCCGCGGCGTCCGGAGCCGGACGCCGCGCCGCGGCTTCCGCTCGAGGGCCTGCGCATCGTCGACGCCACCACCTGGTGGGCCGGTCCGGTCGCCACCCAGATGCTCGCCATGCTGGGCGCCGACGTGGTGAAGGTCGAGTCGATCGGGCGCATCGACGGCAGCCGCTCGGTGGGCGGCACCCTCCCCCTTCCCCACGAGGCCTGGTGGGAGCGCAGCTTCATCTTCCTCTCCGCCAACGCGAACAAGCGCGGCGTCACCCTCGACCTCTCCCATCCGCGCGGCCTGGAGGTGTTCGGGAAGCTGGTGCGCGGCGCCGACGCCCTGGTCGAGAACTTCAGCCCGCGGGTGATGGACGGCTTCGGCGTCACCTGGGAGCGGGTGCAGGCCTGGAACCCCCGCTGTCACTACGTGCGCATGCCCGCCTTCGGCCTGGACGGACCCTGGTCGGAGCACGTGGGCTTCGCGGCGACCATGGAGCAGATGTCCGGGCTGTCCTGGCTGACCGGCCACGTGGACGACCAGCCGCGCATCCAGCGCGGTCCGTGCGATCCGATCGCCGGCATGCACGCCGCCTTCGCACTGCTGGTGGCCCTGGCCCAGGGCGAGCACAGCGGGCGCGGCCACTTCGTCGAGTGCTCGATGCTGGAGGCGGCACTGGGGATCACCGCCGAGCAGGTGGCCGAGTTCACCGCCTACGGAAACCTGATGACGCGGCAGGGCAACCGCAGCCCGGGTCTGGCGCCCCAGGGTCTCTACGCCTGCCGCGACCACCACACCAGCGACCACCCGCGCTGGCTCGCCCTGTCGGTGGCGGACGACGCCCAGTGGGAGGCCCTGGTCGACTGGCTCGGCCGTCCCGCCTGGGCGTCCGCGGGCGACCTGGCCGAGCGCCGACGCGAGGCCGACGCCATCGACACCGGGCTGCGCGCCTTCTTCGCCGAGCGCGACCGGGACGCCTGCGTCGCCGAGCTGGGCGCGCTGGGCGTGCCCGCCGCCCCCGTCGTCGACCCGCGCACGCTGGCGAGCCACCCGCAGCTCGTGGCGCGCGGCTTCCTGGAGGAGGTCGAGCACCCGCTGGTCGGCCGGCAGGCCACCATGGGCGCGCCGTTCCGCTACGCCGGCGTCGAACGCTGGCTGTACCGGGCCGCACCCACCCTGGGACAGCACAACGCCGAGGTGCTGGGCGAGCTCGGCTACGACGACGCCGCCATCCGCGAGCTGGAGGACCTGGGCGTCGTCGGCGACTGGCCCGCGGGCGCCTGAACCCGCGGCGGCGTGTAGACTTCCCGCCATCCACGAGGGGGGTCGACGATGGCGAGTGCCGCGCCGGAGCGCAGCCGCGAACAACGCATCCAGGACGCCACCGAGATCGCCATCCGCATCGCCGTGCTCGGAGCGCTGCTGCTCCTGTGCCTGCGCATCGTGCTGCCCTTCGTGGGCATCCTGCTGTGGGCGATGGTCATCGCGATCGGCGTGTCCGGACCCTTCGAGGCGGCGGTGGCGCGCATGGGCGGACGGCGCGGTCTGGCGGCCGGCCTGTTCGTGACCATCGGCCTGCTCGCCCTGATCGTGCCCGCGGTGCTGCTCTCGGAGACGCTCGTCTCCGGGGCCCAGGGCTTCGCCCAGGACATGGAGGACGGCCGCCTGCACGTGCCGGCGCCGCCCGCCTCCATCGCCGGCTGGCCCCTGGTCGGCGAGCCGCTGCACGAGCTCTGGCAGCTCGCCCACCAGAGCTTCGAGCAGGCCCTGGAGCGGCTCGAGCCGCAGCTGCGCGCCGCCAGCCTGTGGCTGCTCTCGGCGGCCCAGTCGGCCGGGCTGGCCGTGCTCCAGCTGTTCGCGTCGATCGCCATCGCCGGCGTGATGCTCGTGCACGGCAGCCGCCGGCAGCAGGCGCTGGAGCGGCTGGGCCTGCGGCTGGGGGGTGCCCAGGGCGCGCGGCTCGCCGAGCTGGCGAACGCCACCGTGGGCAGCGTCGTGCAGGGCATCGTCGGCGTGGCCGTCGTCCAGTCGCTGCTGGCGGCGATCGGGTTCTGGGTGGTGGGCCTGCCGGCGGCGGGCCTGTGGACCACCATCGTGCTGGTCGGGGCCGTGGTGCAGCTGCCCGTCTTCCTGATCATGGTCCCGCCGGTGCTGATCGTCTTCTCCACCGGCAGCACGTTCACCGCCGGGGTGTTCGCGGCCTGGTGCGTCGGCGTCAGCCTGATCGACAACGTGCTGAAGCCCATCTTCTTCGGACGCGGTGCCCAGGTGCCCACGGTGGTGATCTTCGTCGGCGCCATCGGCGGCATGCTGTCGATGGGCATCCTGGGCCTGTTCATCGGCGCCGTGCTGCTGACCCTGGGCTACGAGATCGTGCGCGCCTGGATCGCCGACGGCCCCGACGGCGAGCCGGAAGCCGCCGCCTGAGAACGCCGGAAACGAGGAGGGGACCCATGGCCGCCCGCAAGCGCCGGCGCCAGCGCGACGTCGAGAAGGGGGTGTCGCGCCGCGCCTTCGCCAACAAGCTGCGCCGACTGGCCGACGCCCTGGAGGGCGGCGACCGCTACCGCATCCAGATCGCCGGGGAACGCATCTCGGTGCCGCCGGACGCCGAGATCACGCTGGAGCACGAGCGCGAGGAGGGCTCGGAGGAGGTGGAGTTCCAGCTCCGCTGGCGCCTCTAGGGGGGAGCATGGGCCGATCGGCCCCTGCCGGGGGCCGGTGCGCCTTCCTAGTCTGGCGGCATGCGCAACGTCGTTCCGAGCCTGCTCGCCGCCCTGCTGCTTCCTCTTGCCGCCGCCGCGGCCAGGCCGGACGCCGTCGAGCGGACCGTGCGCTTCTCGCAGATCGCCGAGGGCGGTCCGGGCGGCGAGCAGGTGGAGCACTTCGAGGCGAGCCTCCCGCCCGACCCGGCGACCGCCGCCCGCGGCATCCTGCCCGGCGAGGTGCTGGGCGAGCAGCGCACCCTGGTCACGCTGGTGAACTTCACCAACGACCCGTCGACGCCGTACCTCACCACCGACGCCGATCTCGACATCCTGGACGACACCAACCCGACGTCCACCGCGTCCTACGTGCTCGAGGCCAGCTACGGTCGCGCCTGGCTGTCGGGCAGCGTGATGGGCTGGCTGTCGGCCGGCTACGACGACTCGAGCTGCCTGGTCCGCACCTTCGACGGCACCCAGCAGCTGATCGACGAGCTCGACCCGCTGATCGACTGGTCGACGGTGGACCGCTGGATCGTCGTCATTCCCAAGAACTTCGGCTGCGGCTTCCTGGGATACAGCACCCTGGGCAAGTGGACCTTCGACACGGACGAGGGCACCGTCGACCTGTCGCGCATCATCCTGAACGGTCCGACCCACCCCTGGAGCGCGCTGACCGCCCACGAGCTGGGCCACAGCTTCGCCGGCCTCCAGCACTCGGCCGACTGGGAGTGCGGCGCGGGCAGCCTGCCGCCGGGCTGCTCCTACACGAACACGGACGCCTACGACGTGATGGCCAGCAACGTCCCCTACGGCCACTACACGCCTTCGGGCAAGCGCGCCCTGGAGTGGCTCGACACGAACCTGACCGAGGTGGCGGGCCCGGGCGGAACCTACTGGCTCGAGCCCTACGAGACGGTCGGCACCGGCACGAAGGTGCTGCGCATCCCGGTGCAATGGCCGGTGCACGCCTACATGGAGGGCGAGGCCTACTACGTGAGCTACCGCAAGCCGCTGGGCTTCGACGCCGGCTTCAGCGAGCTGGCCACCGACGGCGCCATGCTCCACCTGGGGAACATGTTCTTCCCCAGCTACACCACCGACGCCACCGGCCAGTCGTTCCTGATCGACGCCAGGCCGGGGAGCGCCGTCGGCCAGGCGGCCGACTCGACCGACGTGCTGCTCGAGGTGGGCCAGAGCTTCGTCGACACCGAGCACGGCATCACCATCACGACCCTGGCCGCCAGCGGCGGCGAGATCCAGGTGCAGGTGACGGTGACGCAGTACTGCGGAAACGGCGTGCTCGACCCGGGCGAGGAGTGCGACGGCAGCGACTTCGGCGGCGAGACCTGCGCCTCCGTCGGCTTCACCAGCGGAACGCTCCAGTGCCAGGCGAGCTGCAGGTACCAGCACGGCCTCTGCGGCCAGCAGAAGTGCGTGCTCGGCCACGACTTCGACGACCAGGCCTACACCTGCACCGCCGAGTTCCTGAGCGTGGGTCCCGCCGACATGGGCCTCTACCAGAACTGGGACGACTGGTCCGCCATGCGCCACTTCAGCAACGCCAAGCTCCTGACCGAGAGCCGCGGCTTCTTCGGCGCCCACCAGCACAGCCCGAACATCGACGACCGCGACATCCTGTGGCGCATGATGCTGCCCTTCGACACGGTGGCCGTTCCGGAGGGCGTGCCGATCCTGGGAGCGAAGCTCCACATGACGATCGACACCTTCGGCTCCCCCGACAACAACTCGCACCCGGACGGCGCCGACCAGCTGGTGCTGGTGCAGACCAACGACCCCAACCCGACGGTCCGCGAGAAGTCGGACTACGGCACCTTCCTGCCGGTGGACGCGCCGCCGGAGGGCGCGCCGCGCATCGACGTCAGCGACACCGTCCTTCCCCAGGGCGAGTTCACCTTCGAGCTGAATGCCACGGGGCTCTCCTGGATCGACACCACCTGGTGGACCAAGCTGGGCATGCGCACCGCCTGGGACGTCGACGAGGTCGAGGTGCCGGCGAACGAGTACCTGAACATGAACTTCGACGTCGTGACGCCCGAGTCGCCCATCCAGGGCCCCCGCCTCGAGGTCACCTACTTCCCGCTCCCCGAGCCGGGGGTCGGCCTGGGCCTGCTGGCCGGCGCGGGCCTGCTGGGACGACTGGCGCGCAGGCGGCGCTGAGGCCCGCCACCCCACCACCGCAAGCCGGCTTGCTCCCGGGGCAGCCTCCGTACTTCGTTTGGGGCAAGCTCCCACCCCGATGGCTGGGATATCACCTCGTGGACAAGGATCCAGGGGCGGCGCCATTTCCTCGGTTCGGCGTCGCAGCCAGAGTCCGCATCCTTGTTTCTCCTGGAATGAGGACCGGAAGTCATGTCCGAGCTCCTCGGGGCCCCCCCGCAAGAGGGGGCCCTTTTCAGACCCGCGCCACGCATCGTCTTCCCGACCGATCGGCGGCCGGATGAACGTTGAGCACCGGGAGCTCGAGCTCCTCCAGGAGCTGTACGCGGCCACCATCGAGCCCGCACGCTGGGCACGGTTCGCGACCGCGCTCGCGGCCCGGCTCGACGGGGCCACCGTGACGCTGGCCGTGCGCCGCATGGAGGGCTCCTCCGACTGGGCGTACTACAGCACGGGCGAGCCGATCTCCTTCCTGGGGGAACAGAGCGTGCGCGACGAGCTCGATCGGGCCCTCCAGCGCGCCGACCTGGTCTCCGGGCTGATCGATCTCGGCAACGTCTACCCGGACGTCGATCTCGCCGACTCCGACTTCTTCCGCGACTGGCTGCGTCCGCGGCACATCGACCCGGTGTGGCCGCTGTGCCACGCCGTCTCCCTCGACCGGCAGGTCGTGTGCTGGCTGCTGGTGCAGCCGCCCGACCCGTCGAGCTTCGACCGCGACGGCGCGGCCGCACTCGGGAGCCGGCTGGTTCCCCACCTGCGCCGCGCGCTCGGCATCGCGCGCGCCATCGGCGCCCGAGGCCGGGAGCGGCGGGCGCTCGAGGAGGTGCTGGATCGGCTGCCGACCGGCGTGATCCTGGTCGACGCCGACCGGCGCGTGAGCCGTGCGAACCTGAGCGCCACGCGCATGCTGATGCTGGGAGGCGGCCTGCACGTCCGGAACGGCGAGCTGCGCGCGGACAGAGAGGCCGACGACACCCGCCTCCAGAAGGGCATCGACGACACCCTCGACGCCACGTCCCGCGGCTCCTTCGACCACATCGACCGCGTGACAATCGGGGGCCGGCGCGACCTTCGCCCCTTCCAGGTCAGCCTCTTCCCGCTGCTCGGCGCCATTCCCGGCAGTCCCGAGCACGACGCGGTGATCGCGGTCGATGTGGTCGAAGGAGCCGCGGGACGTGGCGTCG
>JBNLVK010000162.1:0-7757 GCA_050618055.1 Myxococcota bacterium | reverse complement strand
CCGCCTCGGCCCCAGCGTCGTGCGCCTTGATCACCCGTTCGCGGTTCGGCTCCGGCACCAGTGCGATCAGCCCGATCTTGCCATGGGCGCAGGCCGGCGACTGCGCAAGCGCGCGCAGCATGTCGAAGGCCGCCTGACAATCGCGGCCGAACTCGACGATCACCAGATGCGCCGGCTGGGCGGCGAACGCGCGCAGGCCGTCGGCCGCCTTGCGGACATAGCGCACGTCGCGGAGGCCCAGGCCGTGCAGGACCTGGCCGACGATCTGCCGCAGAAGCTCGTTGTCCTCGACCACCAGGATCCGCCAGCCGCCGGAGCCCGACGGTCGCTCGGGTCGTCCAGATCGCTCGGACCGCGCGGGGCGCAGCGGGCTCGCCGCGCTCACGACGGCTCCATCTCGGGCGGGTCGAGCGGCAGGCGCACGGTGAAGGTCGTGCCGTGGCCCACCCGGGTGTCGAGCTCGACGCGGCCGCCGTGGCTGGCCACCACCTTCTGCACGGTGGCGAGACCGATGCCCGAGCCGCGCTCGCGGGTGGTGAAGAAGGGGTAGAAGATGCGGTCGCGCAGCTCCGGCGGAATGCCGGGTCCCGAGTCGCCCACCGCGATGCAGACCTCGCGGCGCGGCTTGTCGCCGCGGTCGCCCGGCTCCTCGACGCAGCACACGCCGAGGCGCAGTCGGCGCTCGGCGGGCACGTTGGCCTGCATGGCGTCGACCGCGTTGCCCATCAGGTTCGACAGGGCCACGGTCATCTGCTCCTCGTCGACCGGCACGGCCGGCGCCGGCTCGAAGGCGCGCTCGACCCGCACCGCGGCGCCCGGACGCGGCAGCACGCGGCCCAGCGCGCCCTCCACCAGCGCCACCGGATCGGTCGGAACCGGGCGCGGCGCGGCCGGCCGCACGAAGTCGAGGCTGGTGGTGATGATGCGCGAGAGGTCGCGCATCTGGCCCAGCAGGTCGTCGACGAGCTGCCGGTCCTCCTCGTCGGACAGCCGCCGCCGCAGGAGCCCCGCCAGCACCTCCATCGACGCCAGCGGGTTGCGCAGCTCGTGGGCCAGGCCCGCCGCCATCTGGCCCAGGGCGGCCAGGCGCCCCTGGAGCCGCTCCTGCTCGGCGCTGCGCTCGATGGGAGTCAGGTCGCGGAACAGCATGGCCGCGCCGCAGCGCGCGCCGTCGGGTCCGCGCACCGGGAACAGCGTCAGGCCGATGGTGCCGCCCTCGCCCCGCGCGCCCCCGCGCAGGGCCAGCTCGGCGCGGGACACCTCCTGCTGCCCGCGGGCCGCCTTCAGCAGCAGGCGGGCCACCGCCGGCTCGCTGGCGAACACCTGCCGGCAGTCGCGGCCCAGTGCGTCGTGCAGCGAGCCCTCGGGACAGCCCAGCAGCCGCTTGGCGCCGGCGTTGACCAGCACCACCGCCCCGTTGGCGTCCACGCCGACGATGCCCGAGGCCAGCGACCCCAGCACCCGTCCCGCGAAGCCCGAGCGGACGTCTCCCATGCGAGACGTTTCGGCCGAAGGCGGCCGCGCATTGAGCGGCAGCCGGTGCGCAGGAAGAGCGCCTAGTCGACGGGGACGAGGTACTTCTTGCCTTCCTGTTGCAGCCAGCCCTCGCCCTTCAGGCCCTTCAGGGCGCGCGTCACGGTCTCGCGCGAGGTCCCGATCATGTCGGCGATCTGCTGGTGCGTCAGGGCCGGCGTGATGCGGCGCTCGCCCAGGTCGTCCTTGGCGAGCCGCGTGAGCAGGCCCTTGGTGCGCTCCTTCACCCGCTGGAACGAGAGCGAGCTGGCCTGCTCGTCGATCTGGCGCAGGCGGCGCGTCAGCTCCTGGACCACCGCCATCGCCAGGTCGGGGCTCTTGCGCATGGCGGAGAGGAAGTCGGCGCGGGAAAGCGCGAGCACGCGGCTCTCGACCAGCGCGCGGCAGCTGGCGGAGCGCGGCGCGTTGTCGAGCAGCGACATCTCGCCGAAGAAGTCGCCGGCGTCGAGGAACTCGAGGATCTTCTCGCGTCCGTCGTCCGAGAGCTTCGACACCTGCACGCGCCCCTCGCGGATCACGTACATGTAGTCGCCGGGCAGCCCCTCCTCGACGATCGTCTTGTTCTTCGGAAAGCGGCGCTCGATCAGCAGCGCGGCCACCGCCTCCAGGTCCTCGTCGCCCACGGACGAGAACAGCGGAATGTTGCGCAGCGACTCGAGCGCCTCGCGGCTGCGGTGTGCGGCGTTCATGCGCTCCCCCCCGGACGGACCCGGCGCCGGCCTCCGGCGCGGAGACCGACACGCCTCGGCTATGTGACGTCCAGGCGGCCTTTCGCCTTTAGCGCCTTCACGATGTCCCGGACGTCGTTGCTGCGGTCGAGACGCGCCACCAGCAGCGCGTCCCCGGTGTCGACGACGGCCAGGCCCTCGACCCCGAGCAGCGCGATCGGTCGCGTGTCCTTTCCCCACACGAGGTTGCCACCTTTGTCGTCGTGTACCAGTGAACCGCCGAGTACCGTCGATCGCCCCGTCGCCACTCCCAATTCTCCGGCCAGGGACTCCCAGGTCCCCACGTCGTTCCAGTGCCAGCGGACCGGGAGGGTCCAGACGCGACGGCTCTTCTCCATTACGCCCACGTCGATCGGGAGCGACGGAGCCCGGCGATAGGCGCGCTCCAGCGCCTGGCGCGACGGCCGCCGGCCCGCCTTCCGGACCGGCGCGAAGGCGCGGGCCAGGGCCGGCACGTGGGTCTCGATCTCCTCGAGGATCGTGGCGGCGCGCCAGACGAAGATGCCGGCGTTCCAGAGGTGCTTGCCGCCCTTCACGTAGCGCCGGGCCCGGGCGGCGTCCGGCTTCTCCACGAAGCGTCGCACCCGGTGCAGGCGCGCGTGGCGGCGTCCGACCGGGTCGCCCAGCTGGATGTAGCCGTAGCCCGTCTCCGGGCGCGTGGGGCGCACGCCCAGCGTCACCAGCGCGTGATCCTGGGCCGCGGCCTTCGCCGCCCGGCGGATGTCGGCCGCGAAGGCCCGCTCGTCCGGGATGTGGTGGTCGGCGGGCAGCACGGCGAACACCGCCTCCGGATCCTCGGCGGCGATGCGGCAGGCCACGTAGGCGATGGCGGCGGCGGTGTTGCGGCGGCGCGGCTCCACCAGCACGCGCCGCGCCGGGAGCCCGGTCTCGCGGCGGATTGCCCGGGCGTGCTCGTCGCCGCACACCACCCAGACGCGCTCCTCGCCGGCGAAGCGGCGCGCCCGCGCGACGGTCGCGTCCAGCAGGCTGCCCTTCCCCACCACGCGCAGGAACGGCTTGGGGCGCTTGCTGCGGGAGGCCGGCCAGAAGCGCTCGCCCGCTCCGCCGGCCAGGACGACGGCGTGAAGCTTCGGAGCCCGGGGCACGCGCTAGCGGCCGACGCAGACGTAGGCGAAGCCGGCGTCCCGCATCGGACCGGGCTCGTAGACGTTGCGCAGGTCCGCGATCAGCGGCTGGCGCAGCAGGCCCTTCACCCGATCGAGGTCCAGCATGCGGAACTGGTTCCACTCGGTGACGATCGCCAGCGCGTCGGCGTCGCGGCAGGCGTCGTAGGCGTCGTCGCAGAGCGCGATGTCGGGCAGCACCTTGCGCGCCTCCTCCATCGCCTGGGGATCGTAGGCCTGGATCGTCGCGCCGCGCTCCAGCAGGCCCCGGATGATCGCCACCGCCGGCGAGTCGCGCATGTCGTCGGTCTCCGGCTTGAACGAGAGACCGAGCACGCCGATCGTCTTGCCCGAGACCGACCCGCCGCACAGCGCCACGATCTTGTCGATCATGCGCAGGTGCTGGCGGGCGTTCACCTCGATGACGCTCTCCACGATCTGGAGCGGGGTGCCCGCCTCGCGGGCGAAGTGGGCCGCGGAGCGCGTGTCCTTCGGGAAGCAGGAGCCGCCGAAGCCCGGCCCCGGGTGGAGGAACTTCTTGCCGATGCGGTTGTCGAGGCCGATGCCGCGGGCGATGTGGTGGACGTCGGCGCCCACCGCCTCGCACAGGTTCGCGATCTCGTTGATGAAGGAGATCTTGGTGGCGAGGAAGGCGTTGCCGGCGTACTTGGTGAGCTCGGCGGTCACCACGTTGGTCTCGACGATCGGGATCTCGATCAGGCTGAGCGGCCGGTACAGGCTCTTGAGGATGGCGGTCGCCTCCTCGTCGTCGGTGCCGATCACCACCCGGTCGGGACGCATGAAGTCGCCGATGGCCGCGCCCTCGCGCAGGAACTCCGGGTTGCTGGCGACGCTGAAGCGCACCTGGCGGTTGCCGAGCTCCTGCTCCTCCCTCACCCAGCCGCGCACCTTCTCGGCGGTGCCGACCGGCACGGTGCTCTTGGTGACGATCACCTTGTAGCCGTCCATGGCGCGGGCCACGTCGCGGGCCACGGCCTCGACGAAGGAGAGGTCGGTGCTGCCGTCCTCGGAGGGCGGCGTGGGCGCCGCGATGAAGACCACCAGGCTCGCCCGCACCGCCTCTGCCGTGTCGGTCGTGAAGGACAGGCGCCCGCCGCGCACGTTGCGCTCCACCAGGTCCTCGAGGCCCGGCTCGTAGATCGGCATCACGCCGCGCTCCAGGCCCGCGATCTTCTCCTCGTCGACGTCGGCACACACGACCTGACAGCCGAACTCGGCGAAGCAGGCCCCGGTGACGAGCCCGACGTATCCGGTTCCGATCACACAGACGTTCACGGCGTTCCTTCCTTCCTGGGTGAGTCTCCCCGACCCGGCCGAACGTGACGGGGAGTTGCCGGCTGCCGGACCCTCATTGCCGGGACCCGGCCTCCAGCCAGGCCACGAAGCGGCGGACCCCCTCTTCGAAGGAGACCGCCGGGGAGTATCCCAGGGCCTGGCGCGCGGCGCTCACGTCCGCCCAGGTGCGGGGGACGTCGCCGGTCTGGGGCGGCTGCCAGTCGATCTCGGCGGACACGCCCAGCTCGGCCTCGAGGGTCTTCACCACGTCGAGCACCGAGACGGTGCGGCCGGCCCCCAGGTTCAGGATCTCGAAGCCGAGGTCGCTGTCGAGGGCGCGGGTCAGGCCGTCCACCAGGTCGTCGACGAAGGTGAAGTCGCGCAGGCTCGAGCCGTCGCCGAAGATCGGCACCGGCTCGCCCTTCAGCATGCGCTCGGCGAACTTGCGCACCGCCAGGTCGGGGCGCTGGCGCGGCCCGAAGGCGGTGAAGATGCGCGCGCAGACCACCGGCAGCCCGTGGGCGTGGTGGAAGGTGTGGGCCACCAGCTCGGCGGCGCGCTTGGTGGCGGCGTAGGGCGACACCGGGCGCTCCACCGGGTCGGTCTCGCGGAACGGCCCCTGCTCGCGTTCGCCGTAGACCGAGGACGACGACGCGAAGACCACCCGCGGCGCCCCCCGGCCGGCGGCCTCGGCCAGGATCACCGAGGTGCCCGTGACGTTCACGTCCGCGTAGGCGGCGGGCCGCTCCAGGCTGGGTCGCACGCCGGCCAGCGCCGCCAGGTGCACCACCCCGTCCACGCCCCCGGCGAAGGCGCGGGCCACCGCGTCCGGGTCGCGGATGTCGCCCTCGACCAGCCCGAAGCGGTCCGAGCCGCGGGCCTCCGCCAGGTTCGCCTCCTTCAGCTCGCGGTCGTAGAAGGGGTCGAAGCAGTCGAGCCCCACCACCTCGCGGCCGTCGGCCAGCAGGCGATCGACGAGCGTCGAGCCGATGAAGCCCGCCGCCCCGGTCACGAGCACGCGTTCGGCCCGACTCAACGGGCGCTTCCCTTCCCGCGTCGCGCGCCGGTGGCGGCCTCCTGCCGCTCGAGGTCCGACTCGACCATCAGGTGCATCAGCTCGCGGAACGTGGTCTGCGCGGTCCAGTCGAGCTGCTCGCGCGCCTTGGTCGGATCGGCGAGCAGCGTGTCGACCTCGGCGGGCCGGATCAGTCCCGGGTCGACCGACACGAAGTCGGCCGGATCCAGCTCCACGTGCTCGAAGGCGTACTCGACGCACTCGCGCACCGAGTTGTGCACGCCGGTGCCGATCACGTAGTCCTGGGCCTCGGGCTGCTGGAGCATGCGCCACATGGCCTCGACGTACTCCCTGGCGTAGCCCCAGTCGCGCTTGGCGTCCATGTTGCCGAGCTGGAGCCCGTCCTGGAGGCCCAGCTTGATCTTCGCCACCGCCTCCGAGACCTTGCGCGTCACGAACTCGCGGCCGCGCCGCGGCGACTCGTGGTTGAAGAGGATGCCGGAGACGGCGTAGAGGTCGTAGCTCTCCCGGTAGTTCACCGTGATCCAGTGGCCGTAGACCTTCGCCACCGCGTAGGGGCTGCGCGGGTAGAAGGGAGTCGCCTCGTTCTGCGGGATCTCCCGGGCCATCCCGTACATCTCGGAGCTGGAGGCCTGGTAGAAACGGATCCCGGGGTTCACCAGCCGCACGGCGTCGAGCATGCGCGTCACGCCCAGGGCCGTGAACTCGCCGGTCAGCGACGGCTGGAGCCAGCTGGTGGGGACGAAGGACTGGGCGGCCAGGTTGTACAGCTCGTCGGGCTCGACGGCGCGCAGCAGCGAGACCAGCGAGCTCTGGTCGAGCAGATCGGCCTGGTGCAGCTGGATGCGACCCTCCAGGTGGTCGATGCGCTCGAAGGTCTCGGTCGAGGAGCGGCGCACCATGCCGTGCACCTCGTAGCCCTTCTCGAGCAGCAGCTCGGCCAGGTAGGAGCCGTCCTGACCGGTGACGCCGGTGATGAGTGCCTTGGGGGGAGTCACGTGTTTCCTTTCTCGGCGGAGCCGCCGAGCTCGGCCTCGCACGACTCCTCCTCGCCCGTCTCTCCGACCGAGAGGACGCCGAGGTTCCACAGGAGGCGAATGGTGAGGGCGACGACCGCGGCGAAGAAGACGCCGGCCCAGACGCCCTCGAGGCGCGTGAAGGACACGGCGATCAGGCAGAAGGCGGCCGTCAGGAAGTAGAACTGGAGCACCGCCGCCCGCGGCGACCCCTCGGAGGCGAGCAGCCGGTGGTGCATGTGGAGGCGATCAGCGGAGAAGATCGGCGCCCGCAGCCGCACGCGCCGCACGATCGAGAGCGTGGTGTCGAGCAGCGGCACCGCCAGCGTCAGCAGCGGCACCATCAGCGTGATCAGCGAGACGCGCCGGTAGCACTCGAGGGCCAGCAGCGAGAGCACGAACCCCACGAACAGCGATCCCGTGTCACCCAGGAAGATCCGCGCCGGCGCGAAGTTGTGGGGCAGGAACCCCAGCAACGCGCCCACCAGCGCGATGCCGATGCACACGGCGAACACGTGTCCGCCGGGCCAGGAGATGACGACCAGCGTCGCGCCGATGATCGCCGACACGCCGGCGGCCAGTCCGTCGAGTCCGTCGAGCAGGTTGAGCGCGTTGGTGACGGCCACCACCCAGAAGGTGGTCGCAGCCCAGACCAGCCAGCGCGGCAGGTCGATCGCCTCGCCGGTGAACGGGTTGGACAGCTGGAAGAGCTCGAAGCCGTGGGCGATCGCCAGGGCCGCGGCGGCGATCTGGCCGGTCAGCTTGACGCGGGCGCCCATGCCGAAGCGATCGTCGATCACGCCCAGCACCAGGATCAGGGCGCCGCCGAGCATCAGGCCGCGGAGCTTCGTGGCGTCGAGGGGCGGGCCGCCGATCCAGCGCAGCGCCGCGAGCGCCACCACGAAGGCGCAGGCGACGGCCAGGCCTCCGAGCAGCGGCATGTCCTCCCGGCGGCTGACCTTGCGGTCGTTCGGGCGATCGATCGCGCCGACGGCGAGCGCGACCCGGCCCACCCATGGCGTGG
>JBNLVK010000161.1:0-5195 GCA_050618055.1 Myxococcota bacterium | reverse complement strand
CGGCCCGCTCGCCGTGACCCTCGATGAAGTAGACCACCTTCTCGCCGGTGCGGGTGAGCTTCACGATGGCGTTGGTGAGCGCCGGCTCATCCACATGTCCATCGGCGACGACACGGTCAACGTGACCGAGGTGTCGGAGCCGGCGCTCACCAACGCCATCGTGAAGCTCACCCGCACCGGCGAGAAGGTGGTCTACTTCATCGAGGGTCACGGCGAGCGGGCCGTGGACGGCGAGAACGGCGACGCCCGCACCGGCTTCGGCCTGGCGGCGGACGCGCTGCGCAACGAGAACTACCGGGTCGAGAAGCTGCTGCTGGCCGCCACGGGCGAGGTGCCCGACGACGCCGACGTGGTGGTGCTGGCCGGACCCCGGCGCGGGCTGCTCGACGTGGAGTACGCGGCCCTCGAGCGCTACCTGGCGCGCGGCGGGGCGGTGCTGGCCATGGTCGATCCGCGGGTGCGGGGGCTGCTGGTCGATCGCCTGGCCTCCTGGGGCGCCACGCTCGGCGACGACGTGGTGATCGACCGCACGCTGGCCATGTTCGGCCGGGCCATGTCGCCCTTCGCCGCCAGCTACGACTCGACCCACGAGATCACCGCCGACCTGCGCGAGCCTTCGCTGTTCCACGAGGTGCGCAGCGTCGAGGGGGACGCCGGCTTCAGCGACCTGGTGTCCACCAGCGACTCGTCCTGGGGCGAGACCGACCTGCTGCTGCTCGACACCGAACAGAAGGTGTCGCCGGACCCGGGCGACCGGCTCGGTCCGGTGGTGGTGGCCGTGGCCGGAAGGCCGACGATCGAGGTCCTGAACGGCGACGCCGACGGCGACGCAGGCGAGGAGGAGGCCCCGGCCGATCCGCGGCTCGCCGTCTACGGCGACGCCGACTTCGCCTCGAACGAGTACATCACCGCCTACCGCAACCGCGACCTGTTCGTGAACACGGTCAACTGGCTGATCGGCGACGTCGAGGCCATCAGCGTGCGGCCCAACCAGTCGCGGGCGTCGCGCTTCCAGCTGTCCAACGAGCAGTTCAGCAACATCCGGCAGCTCTCGCTGTTCGTGCTGCCCGAGGCGATCGCCGTGCTCGGCGTCTTCACCTGGTGGTCGCGCCGCAACCCCACGGGCTGAAGGGGGCGACATGAACCCGCGTACCACCGGCATCCTGCTGCTCGTGACGCTGGCGCTCGGCGCCTTCGTCTGGTTCTACGAGATCGAGGGCGAGGAGGGGCGGCTGGAGGCGGAGGCCGCCGAGAAGCTGCTGTTCCCGGGACTGGAGGCGGAGGCCGTCGAGTCGGTGTCGCTGGACACGCGCGACGGCGTGGCGGCGCGTCTCGAGCGGAGCGAGACGGGCTGGACGCTCGCCGAGCCCCTGCGCTTCCCGGCCGACGCCTTCGCCGCCGACGGCCTGGCGTCGAACCTGGCCGAGCTGGCCAGCGAGCTCGTGCTGGAGGATCCGGCGGGGCCGGAGGAGTACGGCCTGGCCGACGGGGCGCGCGTGGTGCGCTTCCGCGCCGACGGCGAGGAGCACGCGCTGCGCGTCGGCGACAAGACGCCGATCGGCTCGAACTCCTACGCCCAGGTGGAGGGGCGCGACGACGTGGTGACCATCGCCACCTACCGCGCCACCAGCTTCGACAAGTCGCTCACCGACCTGCGCGAGCGGCGCATCCTGGACGTGGACACCTCGGCGGTCGAGCGCGTCGAGGCGCGCTGGCCCGGCGGCGGCGTCACGCTGGTGCGATCGGCACCGCCGGCCGGCGACGCGGAGGAGGAGGATGCGGCGGAGGAGGCCTCGACCTGGCGCCTCTCCGAGCCCCTCGACGGCCGCGCCGACGACGAGACGGTGGAGGGCCTGCTGTCGAACCTGGCCTTCCTGCGCGCCGACGGCTTCGTCGACGAGCCTACGGACGAGGTGCTCGCCGGCTTCGCCGAGCCCGAGTACGCGGTGGTGCTGCACGGAGCCGCCGGCGAGGGCGACGACGCGGCGCCGACGTGGAGCCTGCGCGTGGGTCCGCTCCACGAGGGCGACAAGCGCCTGGTGCAGGGCGCGCACCCGTCGCTCTACACCGTCCCCGCCGAGCGCCTGTCCGACTTCCCGCGCGAGGTGGTGGCGTACCGCTTCAAGCGGCTGTCCGACTTCGCCCTCACCGAGGCGGCCCAGGTCGACTTCTTCTTCCACCCGGCGCAGGGCGATCCGGTGGCGGTGACCGCCGTGCGCGGCGACGACGGCTGGGAGTCGAGCCCGGAGGCCCTGGCGCCGGGCAAGGTGGCGCGCCTGGTGTCGGAGCTTGCGACGCTGGAGGCGAAGGACATCGTGTCCGAGAGCGCGAGTGAAGAGGAACTCCAGGCCCTGGGGCTGGCGCCGCCGCGCACGATCCTGACCGTCTTCGCCGAGGCCCCCGCGGACGCGGAGGAGGGCGCCGGGCTGCCGCGTCTGGCCGAGATCCACCTGGGCGACGTCGAGGGCTCCGAGTGGATCGTGGCGCGCGCCGCCGGCGACCCGGCCGTCTACCGGCTCGGCTACGAGCTGGCCGAGCACGTGCCCGTGAGCCTCGAGGCGTTCCGCAACCGCTTCCTGGGCGGCGAGGAGCCCGGTGCCGGGGTCGAGCCCGAGGGCGAGCCCGGCAACGGCCCCGACTTCCTGACCCCGAGCGAAGAGAGCCCGTAGGCACGCCCTAGACCCGGAGCACCTCGATCATGGCGTCGTGCAGCTGGCCGTTGCTGGCGACGGTGCGCAGGCCGTCGCCGTTGGCGGGGCGGCCGTGGAAGTCGCTGATGCGTCCGCCGGCCTCCTCGACGATCAGGTTGCCGGCGCACACGTCCCAGGGGTGGAGCTTCAGCTCCCAGTAGCCGTCGAGACGTCCGGCGGCCACGTAGCACAGGTCGAGGGCGGCGCTGCCGTCGCGACGCAGCCCGCGGGCGCGCTTCACGAAGTGGGCGAAGTGGTCGACGTTGTCGTCGTGGCTGCGGTGGACGTCGTAGGCGAAGCCGGTGGCCAGCAGAGCGCGGCCGAGCTCCGCCTCCTGCGAGACCCGGATCGGCCGGTCGCCGAGGGTGGCGCCGCCGCCGCGCACCGCGCAGAACAGCTCGTCGAGCAGCGGGTCGTAGACGACGCCCACCTCGGCGCTCCGCCCGCCGTCGCCGCCGCGGCGCTCGACGCCGATCGAGACGCAGAAGCGGGGGTAGCCGTGGGCGTAGTTCATGGTGCCGTCCAGCGGATCGATCACCCAGCGCCAGTCGGCGTCGTCCCGGTCCTCGCCGCCGCCCTCCTCGGCCAGGATCGCGTCGCCGGGACGCTCGCGGCGGAGCGTCTCGACGATCAGCGCCTCGCAGGCGTGGTCGACCTCGGTCACCAGGTCGATCGAGGCGCTCTTCGTGTCGATGCGGAAGGCGGTCTCGTAGCGCTCGCGCTGGATCGCACCGGCCGCGTGGGCCAGGCGCACGGCCAGGTCGCGCACGTCGAGGGTCTCGCTCACGATTCCTCCAGTCGGAACAGCCGCCGCGCGTTGGCGGTGGTGACCCGGGCCACCTCTTCGACGGGGCGCTCGTGCACCGCCGCCAGCGTCTCGCCCACCAGCGACACGCGCGCGGGCTCGTTGCGCCGGCCGCGGTGGCCCTCGGGCGCCAGCAGCGGCGCGTCGGTCTCGACCATCAGCCGCTCCAGCGGCAATGCCGCGGCCACGCCGCGCAGCCCGCGATCGCGCTTGAAGGTGAGGATGCCCGAGAAGGACACGTAGAAGCCGGCGTCGATGGCGCGCCGCGCGAACGCCTCCGAACCGGTGTAGCAGTGCAGCACGCCCTCCAGCTCGCCGTGACCCTCGGCGTTCCAGATGTCGAGCATCTCGCCGAAGGCGTCGGGCTCGTCGCCGCGCACGTGGATCGAGACCGGCAGGTCGCGCCGGCGGGCCGTCGCCACCTGCTCGGCGAACACCCGGCGCTGCACCTCGCGCGGCGAGTTCATGTAGTGGTAGTCGAGGCCCGCCTCGCCGACACCCACCACGCGCGGCGCGTCGAGCCACTCTTCCAGGTGCGCGCGGCCCGCGTCGTCCAGCTCCTTCGCCTCGTGCGGGTGCACGCCCACCGTGGCGAAGATCCGCTCGTCGCGCTGCGCGATCTCCACCGCGCGCCGGTTGGCGTCGACGCCGTAGCCCGATCCGATGGCGATGAAGCCCAGAACGCCCTCGTCCACCGCGTGCTGGATCACCTGCTCCCGGTCTTCGGCGAACGCGTCGGCCGTGATGTGGCAATGGCTGTCGAACCACATGGGCGCTAGCGGGCGACGGTCTGGAGGGCCAGCAGCGCCCGCTCCGCCACCATCTGCGGGTTGGCGTTGCGCTGCACCAGCGACTTGCGGCAGTCGGAGAGCACGCGGCTGGCCGAGAGCTCGCCGGCGACGTCGGACGGCGTCGTGCCGTCGGCCACGCGCAGGGCCACCCGCCGGCGCAGCCAGGCGGAGCCGATCTCCAGCAGCCCTTCGACCCGCGACGCGGCGACGGCCCGCGCACCGCGGTACTCCTCGGCCCAGTCGAGCAGGTCCGGCACGCTGGCGGCTCCGATCGACTCGAACCGCGCCACGATCTCGGCGCCCTCCTCGCCGTCGAGCACGCTGGTCTCGGCGGCGTGGAAGACCACGCGCTGGCAGCGCGAGCGCACCGTCGCCAGCAGGCCGGACGAGCTGGCGGTGACCAGCACCAGGGTCGTCTGGGGCGGCGGCTCCTCGAGCAGCCGCAGCAGCGCGTTCTGCGCCTCCTGGTTCAGCCACTCGGCGTCGGCCACGATCGCCGCCCGGCGTCCGCCCTCGGTCGAGGCCAGCCGCAGCGCCTGTTGCAGCGCGCGCACCTGACCGATGCGCACGCGGGTGTCGTCGGCGCCGCGCTCCACGAAGAAGAGGTCGGCGTGGTCGCCGACGTGGCGGTAGAGGGGCCCCTTCTTGCCGGTGCCGTCGAGGACGATGTCCTCCTTCGGCTGGGAGCGTCGGCAGCCGTCGCAGGCCTCGCAGGGTCGCTCCGCCGTGCCGCGGCAGACGAGGCCGCGCACGAAGGCGACCGCCGCGTCGCGGGGCGCGTCGCCCGGACCCGACAGCAGGTAGCCCGAGTGGATGCGGTCCGCCGTCAGGCTCTTGCGAAGCAGCGCCGCGTCTTCGTGGTCGAGGGGGCCGGCCATGCGGCCGCGAGTCTACCGCGGCGCCGGATGG
>JBNLVK010000160.1:0-21737 GCA_050618055.1 Myxococcota bacterium | reverse complement strand
TCATCGTCCGCCCACCAGCTTGCGGATCTGCGCACGCAGCTCGTCCGCGTCCGACTTCTTGAAGCCGCGGTGCACCATCCGGATCACGCCCTTCTGGTCGATCAGGAAGGAGGTGGGCATGGTCTCGACGCCGAACTGCTCGGGCAGCGCGCCGTCGGGATCGCTGACGCTCGGGTAGCCGACCGGCCGCCGCTTGAGGAAGGTGCGCGCCTTGGCGGGGTCGCCGTCCACGTTGACGGCCAGCACGGCGAACTCCTCGCTGCCGAACTCGTCGCGGAACGAGTCGACGATGGGCAGCGCCACGGCACACGGCGCGCACCAGGACGCCCAGAAGTCCAGATACACGACCTTGCCGCGGTAGTCGGCCAGCGACAGGGGCTTCACGCCGTCCAGGGCCGGCGCCCGGAAGTCGGGGGCCGGGTCGCCCACCTCGACCGCGCCCGCGGCCGCGGGCACCGCGAGGAGCAGGAGCAGGGCGCCGAGCAGCAGCCGGCGGAACGTGGATCGGGGCATGGGAAATCTCCCGCGCATGAACGTTGGATCGATGGAAGGGCGGTCCGGAAGCGTGACCTCCGTCACGGAACCGGTTGCCCCTCGGGTCGGACGCGGCTAGCGGGCCGCGACCCTCCTCGTCTCTTCGGCGGTCTCGGCGAGCGCGTTGAGGAAGGCTTCGAGGCCCAGGATCTCGGGCAGCAGCCGCGGCGCCTCGGGCCGCCCCGGGGTGTACAGCGCGTAGACCGGCACGCCGGCCTTGCCGAGCTTCGCCAGCTCGAGCCGGATCGACTCGTCGCGCCGCGTCCAGTCGGCGCGCAGGACTTCGAAGCCTTCCCGGGCGAGAACGTCGCCGACTTGCGGGTCGCTGAGCACCCGCGACTCGTTCACCTTGCAGGTGAGGCACCAGTCGGCGGTGTAGTAGACGAAGACGGGCCTTCCGGCCGCCAGGGCGCCTTCCAGGGCGGCGCGCGAGTAGGCCGCCGGAGCGCCGTCGGCCGGCGACCCTGGATCGGCGCGGTCCGGGGCCGGTGTCAGCTCCACCTGGCCCAGTCCCAGGGCCAGCAGGCCCGCGACCCCGGCCACCAGCAGCAGGCCCGGCGCGCCGCGGCGCTTCTGGACCAGGCCGAAGGTCCAGGTCAGGAACGCCGCCGCCAGCAGCAGGAAGAGCAGCGCCGTCATGGCGTCGGTGCCGGCGCTGCGCCCGACGATCCAGACCAGCCAGAGGGCGGTGGCGATCAGCGCGAAGCCCAGTCCGCGGCGCAGCTCCACCATCCAGGGGCCGGAACGCGGCACGAAGCGGGCCGCCCCCGGGACGGCGGCGACCGCCAGGAAGGGCGAGGCCAGGCCCAGGCCGATGGAGAGGAAGATGGCGAGGATCACCGGCGCCGGACTCGCGAAGGCGAAGCCGATGGCGGTGCCCAGGAACGGCGCCGAGCAGGGCGTCGCCAGGATCACCGCCAGCAGTCCGTCGAAGAAGCTGCGGCGCGAGCCCACCGCGCCGGCGCCCAGGTTCGACACCGCCATGGCGCGCTGTCCGAGCGTGAACTCGAAGGCGCCGAGCAGGTTCATGGCGAACACCACCACCACCGCCGCGACCACGGCCACGAACAGCGGCTCCTGGAGGTGGAAGCCCCAGCCGACCGCCGTCCCCGACCAGCGCAGCGCCACCACGACGAGCGCAAAGACCGACAGCGTGACCAGGATGCCCAGCGTGTAGGCGAGGGCGTGGTGCACGATCTCGCGGCGGCCCTGCCGTCCCAGCTCGGCCACGGCGAACACCTTGATGGCGAGCACCGGCAGCACACAGGGCATGAGGTTCAGCAGCAGGCCGCCGATCAGGCCGAAGAGAAGGGCGCGCAGCAGCGCGGCGGCGCCGACGCCGGCTCGCACCGGGCGCGCCTCGCCGAGCGGCGCGGCGCCGGCGAGGGGCAGGGCGACCTCGAGGCCGCGAGCGACGCCCGCCTCGTCCACCAGCGTCACGACCCCGCGCAGCACCGCGTCGGGGGACAGGCTCTCCCAGGCCTCGCCGCGCAGCGCCACGCGCCAGCCGCCGTCGCCGCGGGGCTCGACCGCGACCGCGTGCAGCGCCGCGGCGTGCTCCAGTCCGTAGGGGAAGAAGGCGCCGCGCGCGGTCGCGGGCGCCGACCAGCCGCAGGGCGCGCCCGTGTTCGCGTTCGCACTCCCGTTCGGACAGGGGGTGACGCGGAGCGCGGCCTCGAGGCGGCCGCCCGGATCCGGGGCGGCGGGCCACTCCAGCGCCACCTCCACGCCCCGGTCGCGGGCCGGGGAGGGCACGCGCAGGGCGCTCTCCTCGAAACGCGCGACCAGCTCGGGCGGCGTCGTTCCCAGCGCCCGGCGCAGCTCCAGGTCGGCGGGGACGCACTGGTCGGCGCAGACCAGCACGTCGACCCGCGCCCGCACGCTGCGTGCGTCGGCGGCGAGCCGCATGGGGGCCGCCAGCAGGACCCGGCCCTCGTAGCCGTAGGTGCGGATGTCGACGTCTTCCCGGAAGGCGCGGGGCACGGGCCAGGCGATCTCGCCGAACTCGGAAGCGCCGCCGTCCGCGGCGAACTCGATCTCCGGGGCGAGCCCCGAGTCGCCCGGGTTGCGCCAGTAGAGGTGCCAGCCGTCGGCCAGCTCGAACCACACGCCCGCGCGCCCGGCCTCCGCGTCGACCAGCAGCGTGGCGCGCACGCCGGGCTCGCCGTTCTCGACGGCGCCTTCGGCGCTGGGTCCGATGGCGGCCTGCGCGGTGGTGATCCACGCGCTCGCGACGAGTGCGACGGCCAGCGCCTGGAGGAGGGAAGGGAAGCCTCGCATCGAACGGGACGGTTCGGCGTTTCGCGCCGCGAACCTTTGTCCGCGTCGGATGCGCGCGTGACTCGCAGCACGTTTGCAGTCGAGGTGCAGGTGTCGCAAAGCATTCGAGCGTTGCGCACGGACGTTGCATCGCCACGCAATGCCTGCGTGCGCGTGAAGCGAAATGATGCGACCGGGTGATCCAGCTCACGGCTCGATTCGTCGATACGCCGTTACGTTCGCTCAGCGAAACGCGAGAGCCCCCAATGAGACGACTCCCCCGACGCCTCCACCGATTCGTGTACCCGTTCACCCTGGCGTGCATCGCCGCGCTCTTCGCGGGCGTCGCTTCGGCGGACGCGATCGATCAGGCGCGACGCATGCACGACCGCCTGGTCGGCACCCCTCCCGACCCGACTACGCTCTCCGAGATGGTCGGCTTCCTGCCGGCCGATCCGCTGGCGGCGGCGGAGCGAGCCATGCAGGAGCCCGCCTTCTACAACGTCGCGCTGAAGAACTTCATCACGCCGTGGACGAACGAGGAGCAGACCGTCTTCGCCGACCTCAACGACTACACGGCACTGGTGATCGGTCTGATTCGCGACGAGCGCGACTTTCGCGAGGTCCTGACCGGCGACATCGCCTACGTCGCCGACCTCGCGACGACGCCGGTGACGGCTCCCTACTCCCAGTTCGACAACGTCCACTACGAGCAGATCCAGGACCTGGGCGTCGACCTCTCCGATCCGCTCCAGCTCGTGCAGACCGAGCAGTCGTCGCTGCCCGACGCCCAGATCGGCGCCGCCGACGCCGCCGGCATCATGACCACGCGCCAGGCGGGCATGGAGTTCTTCCGCGCCGGCACCAACCGGCGGATGTTGCGCTTCACCTCGATGAACTACCTGTGCCGCGACCTCGAGCAGCTGAAGGACGTGTCGCTCCCCGCGGACCGCATCCGACAGGACGTGAATCGCAGCCCGGGCGGCGACTCGGAGATCTTCCACAGCGAGTGCATCGGCTGCCACACCGGCATGGACCCGCTGGCCGGCGCCTTCGCCTACTTCGAGTGGGACGACGTGGCCGGACGCGTGATCCACACGCCGGGCCAGGTGCAGAACAAGTTCCTGATCAACCAGAACAGCTTCCCGGGCGGCTACGTCACCACCGACAACCGCTGGGACAACTTCTGGCGCGAGGGTGTGAACGCCTCGCTCGGCTGGCGCGCTCCGGCCTCGGGAGGCTACGGGCCCCAGAGCATGGGCCTGGAGCTCGCCGAGAGTCGCGCCTTCTCGCTGTGCCAGGTGGAGAAGGTCTTCGAGCAGGTCTGCTTCAGGCCGCCCCGGGACGCCGCCGAGGTGCAGCTGGTGCGCGACATCGCCACGGACTTCGAGGACTCGACCTACCGCATGAAGACGGTGTTCGCCCGCGTCGCCGTCCACTGCATGGGGAACTAGCGATGCTCGTTCGCACCCAGACCATCTTCCTGTGCGCCCTCGCCGTGGCCGGCCTGGCCTGCGGCGACTTCAGCGGCGGCTCGTCCGGCAGCACGTCGGCTCCGCAGCAGCTGCTGTCGTCGGCCGCCAGCGCCGGCGGCGTCGACGCCTTCAACCAGACGCTCTACCCGATGCTGACCGCGAACTGCAACGAGTGCCACGAGGGCAACGGCCCCGGCTCGCCCCACATCGCCCACCCCTCCGCTTCGACCGCGTACTCGAACGTGGTCAACCAGGGCAAGGTGAACCTGTCGGACCCGCCGGCCTCGCGCATCGTGCAGAAGGTCGGGGGCGGTCACCACTGCTGGGCGCCCGCCAACCCCGTACCCGGCGAGACGAACTGCCAGACCAACATGGCCGACCTGACCCTGGCGATCGCCGAGTGGGCCGACATCATCGACTTCGGCAACGGCGGCGTGAGCATCAACGAGACCCTGTCGAGCAACACCCTGCGGCTGTCCGACGGCGTGCAGGACACCCAGGGCGAGCGTTACGCCGAGGACCTGATCGCGCTGTACGAGTTCAAGGAGGGCACTGGTGACGTTGCCTACGACACGAGCAACAGCGGTCGCGCGATCCACATGCGCCTCGCGGGCGAGTATCAGTGGATGGGCTCGTGGGGTGTCGAGTTCAGCGGTGGCAAGGCCGAGGCCATCGACAAGAGCTACGAAATCTATGATCGGGTTGCCGACCCCAACGGAGGCACCGGGCAGTTCACGGTCGAAGCCTGGGTGACGAACGCCAACATCAGCCAGGACGGTCCCGCCCGGATCGTCACCTACTCGCGCAACAGCGGTTCGAGGAACTTCACGCTCGGCCAGAATGGCTACAACTACGTGTTCCGCAACCGTGCCATGGTCGACCCGATCAACGAGAACGGCACGCCGGCGCTCGAGACCTACGACGCGGACCAGGACGCCCAGGACCGGCTCCAGCACGTCGTCATCACCTATGACCAGTACCGCGGACGCCGCATCTACGTGGACGGCGCCTGGACCGACGACGTGGACGAGCAGGGGCCCGGGCGGCTGTGGACCTGGGAGCGCCCCTTCCAGCGCCTCGTGTTCGGCGACGAGCTCAATGGAGGCAAGCACTGGGAGGGCCAGCTCCGGCTGGTCGCGATCTACGACGCGGCGCTGACCGACGCGCAGATCGTGCAGAACTACCAGGCCGGCGTGGGTCGCCGCCTGCTGATGCGCTTCGACGTGAGCCCGTGGACCGCCCCCGGCAGCGCCATCGAGTTCATCGTGAGCGAGTTCGACGACTACAGCTACATGTTCTGCAACCCGGTCTACGAGACGGCGAACCCGACCGAGTTCCGCCTCTCGAACCTCCAGATCGCCGTGAACGGCGAGGTCGCGACCACCGGCCAGGGCTACGCGAAGCTCGACACCCAGATCACCGGTTCACAACAGGTGTTGTCCGAGCAGTGCACGGTCGTGCCGAAGGGCCCCGGTTCGGATCCGGCGACCGACGAGTTCACGCTGGTCTTCGAACACCTGAACGGTTTCGAGAACCCGATCGTCGAAGACGCGCCGGGCGAGACGATCGTGCGCATGGACGCGACGGCCCGACCCGAGCGCGGCCTGCGCGACTTCTCGCGCGTCAACCGGTCGATGGCGCAGGTGACCGGCGTCGACCCGCTGACGCCCGCCGTGGCGGACGCCTTCGACCAGCTCCAGCAGCAGCTCCCCAACGGCTACGACCTGCGCACGCTCGTGTCGTCGCAGCAGGTGTGCATCGCGAAGCTGGGTCTCGAGTACTGCGACCAGCTGGTCGAGGCGGACGTGCTGCGGCCGCCGGCGCAGCGCTACTTCGGCGCCTTCCCGATGGACTCGGTGCCGGAGGTGGCGTTCGCGGACCCGAACGACCGCAACCTGCTCTACGACACGCTCTACGACGGGATGATCGGCGACGGCCTGGCCGAGCAGCCCGATCGCCAGGGCGTGCGGGACGACCTGGACACGCTGGTCGACACGCTGATGCTCCAGTGCACGCCGACCCAGCCCTGCAACACCACGCGCACGCTCACCATGATGAAGGGCGTGTGTGCGGCGGTGCTCTCGAGCGCCGCCATGACGATCCACTAGAGGCACGGCCCATGCACGACCGAGACCGACACGGAGAGAAGCGCGGACCGCTCTACCACCTGGACCACCGCCGCCCCCGGACGCGGCGCGAGTTCCTGGGGCAGGGCTTCCTGACCGGTGCGGCCACGGTGATGGGGCCGACCCTGTGGGGCCTGCTGCGCAGCGACGCGGCCCGCGCCCAGGCGCTGAACTGCGGCATCGGCGGGGCGCTCCAGAACCGCATTCCCATGATCGTGATCGACCTGGGCGGCGGTGCCAGCACCTCGGGCTCGAACGTGATGGTGGGGACGAACACCCAGACCGACGGCCTGCTCAGCGAGGCGGGCTACATGAAGCTGGGCCTGCCGCTGGACATGACGCCCATCGCGGACCCCAACGTGATCGTGGGCTTGCCGACGGTTCCGCCGGACCCGACCGACCTGGGCATCACGTTCCACGACACGAGCGCGCTGCTCGACGGCATCCGCGCCCGCGCCAGCGACGCGACCCTGGGCAACACCAACGGTGCCGTGTTCTGTGCCCGCTCCGACAACGACACGGGCAACAACCCGCACAACCCGATGTACGGCCTCTACCACGCCGGCCTGGACGGCGACGTGGTGACGTTGATCGGCTCCGAGGCCTCCGACTCGGGCGGCCGCTCGATGGCGCCGGCCGGCATGATCGATCCGTCGGTGCGGCCCACCAAGGTGGACCGCCCCTCGGACGCCACCGGCCTGGTCGACACCGGCAAGCTGGTCCAGCTGCTGAACGAGGACGACGCCGCGGCGGTGATGCTGGCCGTCCAGAACATCAGCGACCGCAAGGTGGGCGCGATCACCGAGGACGTCCTGATCGAGGAGCTGATCCAGTGCGGCTACCGCCAGACCACCGACCTGGTCACCCGCTTCGGCAGCCCGGCGGCCTTCGATCCGGAGGCGGATGCCGTGATCAACGGCATCTTCCCCGAGGGCATCACCGCGCGCAGCGAGTACCGGAAGACGGCCTCCGTCATGAAGCTGGTGGCGAACCGGCTGGCCGGCGCCGGCACGGTCCAGTTCGGCGGCTACGACTACCACGACAGCACGCGCGCGACCGGCGAGCGCAAGGACCGCATTGCGGGTGAGTGCATCGGCGCGATCCTCCAGTACGCGGCGAACCGGCTCGACGGCCTGGGGCAGCCGGACCCGACGCCCATCGTCGTCTACATCCTGTCCGACGGCTCGGTGTTCAGCGATGGCGTGCTCGACAACAGCGCGGACGGCGGCGGCAAGGGCATCTGGCGCGGCGACAACTCGTCCACCGCGAGCACGATCATGCTCGTCTACGATCCGGACGGGCGGCCGACGATGAACCCGGCCGTGGGTCACCAGGTGGGCCGCTTCAAGGCGAACGGGTCGGTGGATACCGACGCCACGATCATCGCCGGAGAGGTGCCGCTGCTGACCGAGGCGATCGTGTTGAACTACGTGGCCCTGCACAACGACGTGGTCAACTTCGACACCTACCTGAACCACAGCCTCGGCACCGACCTCGACTCGCTGACCGCCTTCGCTCCGCTGCCCCGCTTCTGAGATACACTGCCGCTCCTTTCCGGGAGGGGGGTGTGCGATGGAGCGGTTCGAGGGACGCGTGGCCGTGGTGACGGGTGCGGCCAGCGGCATCGGCCTGGCCATGGCGACGCGCTTCGCGGAAGCGGGCATGCGCGTCGTGCTGGCCGACCTGGAGCGGGGGGCGCTCGAGGAGGCCGCCTCCGGCCTGTCGGCGCGCGGCTTCGAGGCGCTGCCGGTGGTCACCGACGTGGCCCAGCCGGACGCCCTGCACGCGCTGGCCGAGCGCACGCTGGACGCCTTCGGAGCGGCCCACGTGCTGTGCAACAACGCCGGGGTGTTCGCCGCCGGCACGAGCTGGGAGGCCCCGCTCTCGGACTACGAGTGGGTGTTCGCCGTGAACGTCTGGGGCGTCGTGCACGGGCTGAAGGCCTTCATGCCCACGCTGCTCGAGCAGGACGAGGCCCACGTGGTGAACACGTCGTCCATGGCCGGCGTCACCAGCGCACCGTTCGTGGCGCCCTACTACATGAGCAAGCACGCGGTCTTCTCGCTGTCCGAGACGCTCTACCTGGAGATGCAGGCGAAGGGGACGACCGTCGGCGTCTCGGTGGTCTGCCCCGAGCTGATCCACACCCGCATCGCCGAGTCGGAGCGCAACCGGCCCGAGCACCTGAAGCGCGAGGGACCCTCCCACACCGAGCGCGACCTGGTGGAAGGGGCCATCCGCGCCAGCGTCGGCACGGGGGCCGAGCCCTCGGTCATCGCCGACCGCACCCTCGAGGCGATCCGCGAGGGGCGCCTCTACGTGCTGGCGCCCGAGGGCGATCCCTGGCGGACGGCCTGCAACACACGCCTCGACGACCTGCGCAGCGGGAGCAACCCGGCGGGCGTCGTGCCCGGCGGCGAGTAGCGCTCAGCCGAGCCGTTCGTCGGCCAGCCGCGCGAGCGCGCGACCCAGCCGCGCCGCCAGCTCGCGGATCTCGTCCTGCGAAATGGTGAGCGGCGGACACAGCGCCAGCCCCTCGCGGAGCTTGCGGGCGATGACACCCTCCTCGAGGCAGAGCTCGAAGGCGCGGGCGGGGGCGCTGCCTGCCGGCGCGAAGCGCTCGCCCGTGGCGACGTCGCGCACCAGCTCGATGGCGGCCAGGGCGCCGAAGCTCCGCACCTCGCCCACCGGCGGCAGCCCGGCCAGGGGAGAGAGGGCTTCGCGCAGGGCAGGAGCGGTCACGTCGCGCGTGCGCTCCACGAGCTTCTCGCGCTCCAGCACCTCCAGGTTCGCCAGCGCCACGGCCGCCGCCACCGGGTGGCCCGAATAGGTGAAGCCGTGCTGGAGCACGCCGGCGCCCTGGAGCGCGTCGGCGACGCGGGGTCCCAGGGCCAGCGCCGAGAGCGGCACGTAGCCCGAGGTGATGCCCTTGGCCATGGTCAGCAGGTCGGGCCGGATGTCGAAGGCGTCGCAGCCCATGCGCTCGCCGGTGCGGCCGAAGCCGCAGATCACCTCGTCGGCCAGCAGCAGAACGTCGTGGCGCCGGCAGATCTCCTGGATGCGCGGCCAGTAGCTGGCCGGCGGAACGATCACGCCGCCCGCTCCCATCACCGGCTCGGCGAAGAAGGCCGCCACGCGATCGGCACCGAGCTCGAGGATGCGCTTCTCCAGCGCGTCGGCGGCGCGCAGACCGAAGGCCTCCGCGTCCTCGCCGCGCCCGTGGGCGAAGGCGTAGGGCGGCATGACGTGGGCGAAGTCGGGAAGGGGCAGCCCTCCCTGGGCGTGCATGCCGCTCATGCCGCCGACGCTGGCGCCGGCCAGCGTGCTGCCGTGGTAGCCGAGCTCGCGACCGATGACGATGCGGCGCTCCGGCCGCCCCTCGATCTCCCAGTAGCGGCGGACCATGCGCACCGCCGTGTCGATCGCCTCGGAGCCCGAGTTGGCGAACAGGAAGCGGTCGAGTCCCTCCGGCGTCCAGCGGCGCAGCACGTCGACCAGCCGGGCCAGCGGCTCGGTGGTCGTGCCGAAGAAGGTGTTGTAGTAGGGCAGCCGCTCGAGCTGCGCGCGCGCCGCCTCGACCAGCTCGGGGCGCCCGTAGCCCACCTGCACGCACCACAGGCCCGCCATGCCGTCCAGGTAGCGATGCCCCGCGGTGTCCTCCAGGAACACGCCTTCGCCGCGCGCCATGACGATGGCACCGTGCTTCCGGATCGCCTCGGGGTCGGCGAAGGGGTGCAGGTGGTGCTTCGCGTCCAGCGCGGCCAGGTCGACCATGCATCGATTCTATCAGCGGTGCCGGTCGGGTAGGCTGGCCGGGTGCGACGGCTCGCCCTCGGACTGCTCCTCGTTCTGCCGTGTGTCGCTGCTCCGGTGGACGCGGCGGACGACACGCCGCGCTGGAACCTGCTGCTGCTGATGGCCGAGGACCTGAGTCCGCGCCTGGGCGCCTACGGCGACCCGGTGGCCCACACGCCGAACCTGGACCGGCTGGCCCGCGAGGGGACGCGCTACACGCGCGCCTTCACCAGCGCCGGTGTGTGCGCGCCGAGCCGGGCCGCCATCCTCATGGGCGTCCACCAGAACCACTGGGGCGCCGGCCACATGCGCGCGTCCGCCGGGGGCTACGTGGCGGTGCCGCCGCCGGACTGGAAGGCCTTCCCCGAGCTGCTGCGGCGCGCCGGCTACCACGTGGTCAACAACGGCAAGACCGACTACCAGATGTCGACCACGCTGGGCGGCGTGTTCGGCGGTCCCGCCAGCATCTGGGACGAGGAGCGCGGCGAGGACTGGCGCGGTCGCGACGCGGGCCAGCCCTTCTTCGCGTACCTCACCTTCGAGGCGACCCACGAGAGCCAGGTGTGGCCGACCTGGGACCTCTCCAGCATGAGCAAGCTGATGCTCGCGCCCTGGCGCGTCTGGAACCACTGGCAGTGGGAGCACCGCACCGATCCCGCGCGGGTCGCGGTGCCTCCCTACTACCCGGACACGCCGACGGTGCGCGCCGACCTGGCGCGCCACTACGACAACGTCGCGGTGATGGACGCGCAGGTCGGGGCGGTGCTGCGCAGGCTCGAGGAGGACGGCCTGGCCGACCGCACCGTGGTCGTCTTCACCACCGACCACGGCGACGGGCTGCCGCGCGCCAAGCGCTGGCTCTACGACTCGGGCGTCCACGTGCCGCTGCTGGTGCGCTGGCCCGGCGTCGCCGCGCCGGCCAGCGTCGACGACTCGCTGGTGAGCGGCGTGGACCTGGCGCCCACGCTGCTGGCGGCGGCCGGCGCGCCGGTGCCCGCCCACATGGAGGGACGCGTGTTCGCGGGCCCCGACGCGGAGCCGGCGCCCGAGTTCGTCTTCGCGGCGCGCGATCGCATCGACGACGTGCAGGATCGGGTGCGCGCGGTGCGCGACGCGCGCTTCAAGTACGTGCGCCACCTGGAGCCGAGTCGGCCCTACGTGCAGGCCAACGGCTTTCGCGACCAGATGCCGATGATGCAGGAGCTCCACGCGCTGGCGGCCGAGGGCCGGCTGGGCGAGGTGCCCGCGCTCTGGTTCCGCCCGCGGCGCGATCCGGAGGAGCTGTTCGACACCCAGGCCGACCCCCACGAGGTGCGCAACCTGGCCGGCGATCCGGACCACGCCGCCACGCTGGCGCGGCTGCGCGCGGTGCTCGACACCCGGCTGGCCTCGGGACGCGACCTGGGCCTGCTGCCCGAGGCGGAGCTGGCCCGGCGCTTCTGGCCCGACGGCGAGCAGCCGGTGACCGCGGCGCCGGAGGGGGCGCTTCGCGGGGGTGCGCTGCACCTCTCGAGCGCGACGGCCGGGGCGTCGATCGTCTGGCGCGCACCTTCCGACGACCGCTGGCGGCTCTACGTCGGTCCGCTTCGCGGCGTCGCGCGCGTGGAGGCGAAGGCGGTGCGCTACGGCTGGCGCGAGAGCGGCGGGGTCTCGCTCCCCTAGTTCTCGGGGTAGGTGTACTCGACCCGGGTGTCGTCGACCTGCTCGAAGCTTCGCTCCGCGCCGTCCTCCCGCAGCGAACCGCGGACCGTCTTGGTGATGCGGTAGCGGTGGGGCACCAGTCCGTCGGGCTCGGTCACCACCTCGACCCGGTTCTGCACGGCGAAGCTGCGCAGGGCCGGCGGGGCGTCCGGGCTGCCGGCGAAGCCTGCCAGGAACGATCGGAGTGCGCGCTGGGTGTCCTCCGGGTCGGCGACGGAACGCAGCTCCAGCAGTGCGCAGCTGCGCTCGACGCCGCCGCGGGTGCAGGGCAGGCGCCGCTTCGCGGTGAGCTCGTACTGCATGCGCACCTCCTGTCCGGGCAGGAGGGGCAGCGGCTCGCGGGACTCGAACGTGTAGCGCCGGCCCGGCTCGAGCTCCGACTTCACCCAGGCGCCCACCGCCGCGTTCCACTGCTCGGCCGCGGCGGCGTTCAGCACGTCGCTCGTCGCCAGCAGCTGGCGGATGCGGGCGAGCGTCTGGGGCGCGGTGTCCTTGGGCAGCACGTCGGCCATGAAGCGCTCGAACCGGGCATGGAAGCCGGGCAGGTCGTGGACGCTCACGAACGTGCCGCTCCGGGTGACGACGTAGTCGGGCATCATGCTCGCCAGCTGCTCGATCAGCTCCGGCTGGGCCGACTTCGGGAAGGGATCGAGGGCGCCCTCCTCGAGCGCGATGGTCGGGTTCGAGAAGCGGATGCGCAGGTTCTCGCCCAGCGGCTCGACGCGCATGCCGAAGCGGGTGGTGGCGACGCGCTCGGTGGTGGTCTCTGCGCTGCGCGATCGCCGGGTGGTGGAGGTGACGCTGGCCGTCAGGTCCTTCGGCCAGTCGAAGGTCAGGCGCAGCGTCGGCGGAGCGGAGTCCGGCGACTGGGCGGCGGCCGCCGCCGCGACGAAGAGGGCGAGCAGGGCGCTCCGGAGTGCGCGCACCCTCAGTCGTCGGCCAGCAGCTTCGCCGCCTCGACCGCGCCGTAGGTGAAGAGGATGTCGGCACCGGCGCGCTTCAGCGAGGTCAGCGCCTCGAGCAGGCAGGCGTCGAAGTCGAGCCAGCCGTTGGCCGCTGCCGCCTTGAGCATCGCGTACTCGCCGGAGACGTGGTACGCGGCCACCGGCAGCGCGGTGTGGTCGCGCACCAGGCGGATCACGTCGGCGTAGACCAGCCCCGGCTTCACCATCAGCCAGTCGGCGCCCTCGGCCTCGTCGAGCTCCACCTCGCGCAGCGCCTCGCGCGCGTTGGCCGGATCCATCTGGTAGGTCTTCTTGTCGCCGCCGCGCGGGGCCGAGTCGAGGGCCTCGCGGAAGGGGCCGTAGAAGGCCGACGCGTACTTGGTGCAGTAGCTGCCGATCGCCACCTCGCTGTAGCCGGCCTCGTCCAGCGCCTCGCGGATCGCCGCCACGCGCCCGTCCATCATGTCCGAGGGCGCGACCACGTCGGCGCCGGCCTGGGCCTGAGCGACGGCCATGGCGGCCAGCAGCGGCAGCGACTCGTCGTTGTCGATGCGCCCGTCGACGAGCACGCCGTCGTGGCCGTCGGACGAGTAGGGGTCGAGGGCCACGTCGGTGATCACCAGCAGGTCGGGCAGCGCCGACTTGAGCGCGCGGATGCTGCGCTGGAGCAGGCCGTCGGGCTTGGTGCTGGCGCTGCCGCGCGGATCCTTCTCATCGTCCGGCAGGGCGGGGAACAGGGCGACGCCCGGGATGCCCAGCGCGGCGGCCTCGCGCGCCTGGTCCACCAGCAGGTCGATGGAGAGGCGCGCGTGACCGGGCATCGACGCGATCGGCGTGCGCTTCCCCTCGCCCTCCTGCACGAACAGGGGCAGGACCAGGTCGTCGGGCGAGAGTCGCGTCTCGCGCACCAGGCGGCGCAGCGCGGGGCGCGATCGGTTGCGGCGGGGCCGGATGTACATGTCCAAAAGGTACCGCAGGCCTGCCATATTCTGGTGGGGTGAGTGGCCTCCTGCCCGGTCGGGCGTCTTGACGTTCCTTCCCGCTCTCGAAGGGCTGCGCGGCGTGTCGGTGCTGGCCGTGCTGCTCTTCCACGCCGGCTACGCCTGGGCGCAGGGCGGCTTCCTCGGCGTGTCGACCTTCTTCACGCTCTCCGGCTTCCTGATCACGCGCTCCCTGCTGGAGGAGCGTGCGCGGGATGGAGGCGTCGACCTGCCGACCTTCTGGGCCCGTCGCCTGCGCCGGCTCATGCCGGCGGCGCTGGCGGGCCTGCTCCTCGTCGCGGCGTTCGCCGCCTTCGCGGCCCACGTCACCCAGCGCATGCGTGCCACCGAGGACGGCCTGGCGGCGCTCGTCTACCTGTCGAACTGGTGGTTCATCGTCACCGACTCGGGGTACCAGGGGCTGCTGGGCCATCCCTCGCCGGTGCAGCACTTCTGGAGCCTGTCGATCGAGGAGCAGTTCTACGCGGTGTACCCGCTGCTGCTGCTGGCGCTGCTCGGCGTGGCGAGGCGTTCGGAGCGGGCGGCCGGTGGAGGGATCGCGCTGCTCGTGCTGGCCGGCTGGGCCTGGCTGGCGCACCTGGCGGGGCAGGGGGCCAGCACCGAACGCATCTACTACGGAACCGACACGCGCTGCGCGGAGCTGCTGGTGGGCTGCGCGCTGGCGCTGTGGCTTCCGCAGGGACGCATGGCGCCGGGGCGCGCCGCAAGGCTCGCGCTGGGCGTCGCGGGCGTCGCCGGCGCGCTGGCGAGCCTGTACGCCTGGACGTCGGCCCGCGTCGAGAGCGACGCACTCTACCGGGGCGGCCTCCAGGTCTACGCCCTGGCGAGCGCCGCGATCCTCGCGTCGGTCGCCTGCGCGCCGGGCCGGCTGGCCGCGCTGCTGTCGCTTCCGCCGGTGCGCTGGCTGGGACGCATCTCCTACGGCGTCTACGTCTACCACTGGCCCATCTACCTGTGGCTCGACGAGACACGCACCGGGCTCGCCGGCCACGCGCTGACCGCCGTCCGCATCGGCCTGACCCTCTTCGTCGCCCACGTCTCCTACAGCTGGCTGGAGGAGCCGGTCCGCAGCGGGCGCCGACCGCGCGGCGCCGGCGTGGCGCTGACGACCCTGGCGGGAATGGCGTGCTTGGCGCTGGCGCTGGGGGTCGCGACCCGCGGCGTCGAGCCCGCCCATCCGGTCTCGGGCACCCTGTCCGGCCTGTGGCGCAGCGAGCCCGCGGCGCCGCCGTCCGTTCGGTCGGACGAGGACGGCCTGCGCATCCTGGTGGTCGGCGACTCGGTGGCGAAGCAGCTGGCGGCGGGCCTGCGGCTGTCGCGCGGCAGCGCGGGCAAGGGAGGTCGCGTGGTCAGCGCCGCGGCCGACGGCTGCGGTCTGGCGCGCGGCGCCCACCTGCGCGAGCCGACGCGCCGCCAGCGCATCTGCGACGACTGGGACGGGCGCTACCGCGTGTCCCTCGAGAAGGCCCGGCCCGACGTGGTGCTCGTCTACGTCTCCGGCTGGGACCTCGTTCCGCGCCGGCTTCCGGAGTGGGACGAGGAGAAGACGATCGACGCACCCGAGTTCGCGGGCTGGCTGCGGCGCGAGTACGAGGAGGCGGTCGACCTGCTCAGCGCCACGGGCGCCCACGTCGCCTGGATCACGCCGCTGTGCACCCAGCTCGGCGAGGCCGACCGGCACGCGCGGGGCCTGCTGGTGAGCGAGGTCCTCACGCCGGTCGCCGCCGCGTTCGCCGATCGAATGACGTTGGTCGACCTGGATGCGGCGGTCTGCCCCGGTGGCCGCTTCACGAACCGGCTCGACGGCATCGAGCCGTTCCGACCGGACGGTAACCACTTCTCCATGGCGGGCCGGCTCTGGGTGGGGCTGTGGCTCTGGGAGCACATCGAGCGGGTTCTCGACCGGGCGCGCTTGACCCCCCACACCGACGGAGAATAGGATGGTCGGACCATCGCCACTGGAGGGTCCCATGCGGTCCGATCGAAGCTCTTCCTCCTTCCTCCGGCGCGCCGCGCTGTTCCTGATGCTGGCGGCCGTGGCCCTGATGGGCATCCACTGCCCCGAGAAGAGCCCGCTCTACGTGGGCGTGTGCAGCCGCGACATCACACCCATCAGCCCGAGCCTGGTGGACGAGTACGAGGCGGCCTTCGGCGGGACGGCGGTGGTGAACCACACCGACCCGGTGTACCTGGCCGGCTTCGGCAACGACCGACAGGCCACCGGCTACAACGACCGCCTGTGGGCGCGCGGCCTGGTGCTCGACGGCAAGGGCGGTCGCATCGCGATCGTTGCGCTCGACGTGGTCGGCTACTTCAACGCCGAGATCGAGAACATCCGCGCGCTGGTCGATCCCGCCTCGGAGGTCGACTACCTGGTCGTGCACAGCACCCACCAGCACGAGGGTCCCGACACGATCGGCATCTGGGGTCCCGACGAGCTGACCTCCGGCACCGACCCGGCCTACCTCGACTTCGTGAACGCGTCGGTCGCCGACTGCGTGGACGAGGCGGTCGCGAACCTCCAGCCGGGCCGCATGAAGCTCGCCACCACCGACTCGGAGGGCCTGTCCCTGGGCATCGACGTCGAGGACGACGGGCTCGGCGTGGGCGACGGCAAGGTGCTGGTCGACGACGACCTGCTGGCCCCCGACACCGACGGCCGCTTCGCCGACTCGCGCCTGTCCATCCTCCAGGTGACCAAGCGCTGGCACCACAACCACGTGCTCGCCACGCTGGTGAACTTCGCGAGCCACCCGGAGAGCCTGGGCAGCAACAACACGCTGGTCACCTCCGACTTCCCCCACTACGCCCGCGAGGCCATCGAGGCCTCCGAGGGCGGGCTCGCCATCTGGGTGAGCGGCGACCTGGGCGTGCTCCAGGGTCCGCTGGACCTGGACGTGCTCGACCCGGACACGGGCGTGGCGGCCGTGCGGCGCACCTTCCGCTGGGCCCAGGTGCACGGCGAGCAGCTGGCCGAGCGCGTCCTCGACGCCATTCCGCACTGGCCGGGCCGGCACTGGGTGGACATCGACTTCGCCAGCCAGCGGCCGGTGCCCGTTCCGCTCGACAACCCGTTCTTCCGCTTCTTCATCGCCATCGGCGTGCTGCCGTCGGACGGCCTGTACACCGGCGGCGTGCCGGATCCGTCGGTCGGCTTCCCGTTCCCGCCGCCCTTCGACCCGATCCCGCAGGCCCTCGGCGAGGACCTGCACACCGAGGTGGGCGCCTTCCGCGTGGGCGACGCCAGCTTCGCGGTGGTGCCGACCGAGCTGGATCCGCAGATCGGCGAGGTCTACCGCGACCACATGGTGGGCGCGAAGCACACCTTCATCATCGGGCTGGGCAACGACGAGATCGGCTACCAGCTGCCCGAGGCGAAGTGGGACGACTCGTGCCACGCCTGCGCCCCGTTCATCCTGGGCGGCGTGCCCAACCTCTGCCCGCTGTTCCCGAACATCGACTGCAACACGGTCTTCCAGAACAACGTGGGCGCGCAGGTCGACCCGAGCATCTCCGACGCGATCCTGCCGCTGATCGACGACCTGCACTGACCGGGACGAAGCGCAAGACCTGGGCGGGGCGCCGGTGGGCGCTCGCGCTGGCGGTGTGCGTCGCCGGCGCGGCGCAGGCCCACATCGTCGTCGGCACCGAGACGCTGCGCAGCCTGGTGGCGGGCTCCGAGCGGGTGCTCCACGCGCGCATCCTGTCGTCGGGCGATCGCGTGGGCATCTCCACCGAGGGCGGCACCCTGAGCCGTCCCTACGTCGAGGCGCAGGTGATCGCGACGCTGAAGGGCGCCGAGCTTGGCGAGCGCGTGCGCTTCGCCCAGCACGGCCACGGCGTGGCGCCCTTCGAGCCGGGTGCCGAGACGCTGCTCTTCCTGCGTCCCATCGAGCAGAGCCGCGAGCTGGGCGCGGTGGCCGAGAGCGGGGTGCTCGACTGGGTGTCGTTCCAGGAGCACGACGAGGCCTACGGCGTCGACGACGCGAACCGCACGCTGCTGCTGGCGACGGTGGCCGACTACGTGGCGTCGGCCCGGGCGGACCCGGCGGAGCGCCAGCGCCTGTTGCGGCGCGCGACGTTGGCGCTGCTCACCTCGGGCGACGCGCGGCTGGCGGCCTCGGCCCTGCGCGACCTGGTGTCCGCGCCCGAGCTGCCGCTGGTGACGAAGGACGACCTGCCGCTGCTGCTGCCGGTGGTCGACCAGCCCGGGGCGTCGATGGGCGTGCGCGTCGCCCTGCTGACCGAGCTGGGCCGGCGCGGTCTGGTGGACGCCGACGCCCACTGGCCGGGCCTGCTGGCCGAGCAGGCGCCGCCCGCCGACCGCGTGACCGCGATCCGCGCGGCGGGGCTCTCGGCGGGCGCCGCGGTGCAGCCGAGCCTGATCGCGCTGCTCGGGTCCGACGACGCGCGCGTCGCGGCGGCGGCGGCCACCGCCCTGGGGCGCCCGGGCGACGCCGCGGCGGTCGGGCCGCTGGCCGGCGCCCTTGCGCGCCCCGAGCCGAAGGTGCGCATGGCGGCCGTGCGCGGCCTGGGACGCATCGGCCTGCCCGCCGCCCGCCAGGCCCTCGAAGAGGCCGCCGCCTCCCACGCCGACCCGGAGACGCGCCGCCGCGCCCGCGCCGAGCTGACCCGACGCGCCGGATCCTAGGGCTGGCGGATCAGCGTCGCGCGCACGCGGCGCAGCGTGTCGCCCAGGAAGACGTACTTGAGCGCATCGTCGTGGCGCGTCAGCTTCACCAGCCCGGGCATGCACGGCGACAGGCCCGGCGGGTCGATCACCAGCATCAGGCGCGCCACGACCTCGGTGGGCGGATCGATGCCCTCGGGCGGCGGCTCGAGCACGCCACTGCACCGAAGCGTCGGGTACTCCACCGTCGACCGCTCCGGCCCGATGGTGAGCCGCATGGGCATCTCGCGGATCACCTCGTGCTGGAGGGCCCCGGTCTCGGTGAGCACGCCCACCCACTGGCCCTCGAGCGGCGCCAGGAAGGCGGCCGTCGGGCTCGGAGGCGAGACGGGCTCGCTCGAGCAGGCGAGCAGCAGGGCGGCGACGAAGAGGGAGGCGCTGCGCACGGCGGCTAGCCTACCGGATTCGTAGGGGGATCCGTCGATGGATCCGTCGGACGGATCGCGCGGCCGCCGCACAGGCAGAGGGCCACGTCCCCGCTCGAGAGCCGCTCGCGCGCCTGCTTCCAGGGCCGGTCGAGCAGCACCAGGTCGGCCGGCGCGCCGATCACCACGCGGCGCGGCGCCGCCCCCGGCGCGCCCGGCGGCGACGTGAACAGGGCCAGTGCGCGCTCCGGCGAGAGGGCCTCGTCGGGACCCAGCGGCGCGCCGCCGGCCGTGCGCCGGTCGACCGCGGCGCGCATGGCCGCCCACGGGTCCGGCTCGCCGAAGGGGGCGTCGGGGCCGCCGCCCAGCGCCACGTTCGCGTCGAGGAAGCCCTGGCAGCGGTAGAGGTACGGGTGGTCCGCCGGGTCGACGTCGCGCCGGTAGGCGTCGCCGCGCTCGGCCACGAAGTTGGGCTGGGTCACGACCGTCACCGGCAGCGACGCCAGCAGGGCCAGCGCCTCGGGCGGCGCCACCGACGCGTGCTCGATGCGATCGCCGTCGCGCGCACCCACCGTGTTCAGGGCCGACGCCGCCAGCACCAGCTCGGAGCGGGTGACGCAGTGGATGGCGATCGGACGCTGCTGGCCGTGGGCCCCGGCGATGACGTCGCACAGCGCCTCGAACCCGATGGGGTTCGCCTCGTCGAGCAGCAGCTTCACCGCGGCGCGCCGCAGCTTCGGGTGACGCGGCTCGGGGAGCTTCGTGTCGCCCATCACCCACAGGCGCTGGGGCAGGGCGCCCTCGTCGCTGGCCCTGGCGAAGAGCGCCAGCTCGTCGGCCCCGTTGCTTGGGGTCGCGTCGGTCACGCCGGTGACGCCGCGGGCCGCCAGCTCGGCGCCGACCTCGGCCAGCGACGGTACCTCGCCCGCGCCGAGCCGCTCGCGCAGCCAGGCGTCGGCGCGGAAGACGCGGCCGGTGGGAGCGCCGCGCTCGTCGCGTTCGACGCCCGGGTGGTCGGCGGCGTCGAGCCGCGCGCGCTCGACGCCGGCCGAGTTCAGCACCCAGAGCGCTCCGCTGCGGTGCTGCACGCGGACCGGCCGGTCGTCGACCCAGGCGTCGAGCGCGCGGCGGTCGAGCGGTCCGGCCACGCTCTCGTGGTAGCCGACGCCGCGGATCCAGCGCTGCGGCGGCAGTGCGCTGCGCGCCCGGGCCAGCGCCGCGCCCAGCGCCGGCGCGTTCTCCACCTGGGGCGGTCCGCAGCGCACGCTGCGCCGCGCGGCGGCCAACGCCAGCAGGTGGATGTGGTGGTCGTGCAGGCCGGGCAGCAGCGCGCCGCCGCCGGCGTCGAGAAGCTCCTCGCCCTGCGCCGCCGCCAGCTCGTCGGCCAGCGCGGCGATGCGACCGTGCGCGACCCGCACGTCGCGCAGGCGTCCCTCCACCTCGGCGCGGCGGATCAGCACCCGACGCCCACCTCGGCCAGCGCTGCGCGGGTGTCGGCGCCAAAGGGCCGCGCGGGGTGGGCGGCGGCGCGCGCGCGGGGCGCGGCGGCCGGCTCGTCGCAGGGGCCGGGCTCGGCTTCGAAGCCCAGCGCGTGGGCTGCCACGTCGCGCAGCGCCAGGTCGAGCAGCACGCCGCCGCCGCTTCGCCAGGCGCTCCAGGCGGCCAGGGCCGCGTGCAGCCCGGCCAGCGGGTCCGCCACCGCGTCGGCGCAGAAGAGCGGAGCGCCCTCGTCCCGTCCCGTGGCCCAGGCGAGCCCGGCGGCCACGGCGGCGTCGTCGCCGAAGGCCACGCGACCGGGCGCCGCGTCGCCGCGTCCGTAGCCGGTGAGCGAGAGCCAGACCCTGCCGGGCCGGGCGCCGAGCCAGCCCTCCGCGTCGACGCCCAGCTGCCGCAGCGCGCGCGGCCGCGTCGCTTCGACCACCAGGTCGGCGCCGTCCACCAGCGCGCGCAGCGCCCGGCGTCCGTCCGGGTCGGCCAGGTCGAGGGCGACGCTCCGCTTGCCGCCGTTCAGCAGGTCGAAGAAGCGGGGGCTGCCCTCGCGCAGACCGTCGGGGCGGCCCGTGCTCTCGACCTTCGCGACCTGGGCCCCCAGGCCGGCCAGCAGCGACGTGCACAACGGGCCCGCCCACAGCGACGACAGGTCGACGACCCGCGGCGCGCGGGCGGGTGCGTCGCCCGCGCCCGCGTGGCGCGTGCGGCGCAGCCAGTCGGGCGGCGTCGCGTCGGGCGGGTCGGCGGCGGCCAGGGGAATGGAGAGCCAGCGGCCCCGCTCCACCCACTCGTGACGCGGCCTTCGCGCGACCTCGCGCGCGACGAGCGCCCAGGGATCGTGCGCGTCGCCCGCGTCGCACTCGAGCAGGGCGGGCAGGGCGGCTGTGTCGTCGGGGCGCGCCAGGTTGAGGGCGATCCAGCCGTCGGCGGCGGGCAGCAGCCGGCAGCTTCCGCCGGGCGAGAGGCGGCCCTTGCGGGTGTGGCCCAGGCAGGCGGCGTGCTCGCCCAGTAGCGCCCCACCGTCGGACGGCAGCGCGGCGCCGGCGCCGTTCACCGGGCCGAGCGCGCGCAGCGCTAGCAGGGCGCCCTCGGCGCACGACGCCAGCGGACCGGGCGCCGGCAGCGGCGGGCCCTGCGCGTGTCCGGTCAGCGACATGGCGCCGCTGCGTGCCCAGCGCGCCGCGGGCGAGGGCTCGTCGGGGCCGGCGACGCGGCGCGCGGCGACGTCCAGGCGTGCCAGCAGTGCCTCCGCGTAGTCGGCGGCGGCACCCCGGCCGGACAGGCTGGCTTCCAGGGACTCCACGGCCTCCATTGTAGGCCCAGCCAAGCCCCCGTTTACGTTAGGATCTCAGGCCC
>JBNLVK010000159.1:0-6516 GCA_050618055.1 Myxococcota bacterium | reverse complement strand
CGGGCAGGCGCAGCGCCTCGTTGGCGCCCACCCGGACGAACTCGGCGTAGGCGCCCGGGTTCACCCCCAGGCCGATGGGGCTGCTGCGTTCGCACAGGGTGACGTCGCCGGACAGGCAGGGTCCGCAGCGCCCGCAGCCGATGAAGGGGACCGAGCAGATGCGGTCGCCCACGGCGAAGGCCGGACCCACGCCGGCGCCCAGCTCCACGACCTCGCCGGAGAACTCGTGGCCCATCACCGGCCCGGCGGGCAGGCCGGGCGGGATCGCCGACCAGTGGAGGTCCGAGCCGCAGATCCCGCTGCTGGCCACCTTCACCAGGATCTCGCCCTCGCCCGGGGCCGGATCGGGAACCTCCTGGATCTCCAGGGGTTTTCCGACCTGTGTCAGCACGGCGGCCTTCATCTCCGACCTCTCGACCTGCGATGTCCTTGCATGTCAATGAACCACAGTATATTAATGAACTCGATGGAAGTCGCGGTCGAGAGCCGGCGCGATCGCAAGAAGCAGCGGACCCGCCGCGACATCTTCGAGGCCGCCATGGCGCTGTTTGCCGAGAGCGGCTTCGACGCGGTCACGATCGGCCAGATCTGCGAGTCGGCGGACGTGGCGCGCGGCACCTTCTTCCTGCACTTCCCCTCCAAGGCGGCGCTGCTGCTCGAGTTCAACCGCCAGCTGGCGGAGGAGCTGGCCGAGAGCCTGGTCGAGCCCCGCGGCAGCGCGGTGGCCGAGTATCGCACGATGGTCGACCTGTTCGGCCAGCGTTGGCTGCGCCATGCCGACGTGATGGGCGCCATGCTGCGCGAGTTCCTGGCCAGCCCGGCGGCGGCGACGGCCGCGGCGGGCGAGACCCCCGGACGCGACCTGCGCGACCTGGTCGAGGGCATCGTGCGGCGCGGCCAGGAGCGCCGCGAGTTCCGGCGCAACGTCTCGCCCCGGCTGGCGGCCACCCAGTTCCTGACCACCTCGGCGGCGATCCTGTCGGGCGCCGTCTACGCCGAGGGCGAGGCCACGCCGGAGCAGATCCGCAACGAGCTGCTCCACGTGCTGCTGCACGGCCTGCTCGACGCGAAGCCGCGGCTAAAGTGGACCCCTGCCGGAGTGGAGAGCGCAACGTGAGCGGAGCCGATCGGAAGCAGGTGGTGGTGGTCGGGGGGTCGATCGCCGGCTTCCTGTCGGCGCTGGCCCTGGCCCAGGCGGGTCACCGGGTGACGGTGCTCGAGCGCGACGCGGCCCTCCCGCCCGAGCGGGTGGGCGACGCCTTCGGGAAGTGGGACCGCCGCGGCTCGCCCCAGACGCGCCACTCCCACGCCTTCCTGGCGCGCCTGCACAACCTGCTGCGCGACCGCGCGCCGCGCCTGCTGGAAGAGGTCTTCGCGGCCGGCGCCACGCCGCTGCGCTTCGTCGACATCGCCCGCAAGGCCATGCCCGACGCGGAGCTGCTGCCCGAGGACGACGAGATCACGCTGATCGCGTGCCGCCGCCTCACCTTCGAGTGGGTGCTGCGTCGCCACGTCGAGGCGCTGCCCGGCGTGCGGGTGGAGAGCGGCCGCGTCGTCGGCGGCCTGCTGGCCGACGCCGGCGACGCGCCCCGGGTGCGCGGCGTGCGCACCCGCGACGGCGCGAGCCTGGACGCCGACCTGGTGGTCGACGCGTCCGGACGCAAGACCGCCGTTTCGAGCTGGCTCGGGGAGCTGGGCGCCCGGCCGCTGCGCGAGGAGTCGGAGAGCTGCGGGATCTTCTACAGCTCGCGCTTCTACCGCGTGGGCGAGGGCGCCGCGATGCCGGATCTCGACGGCCCCATGGGCGCCGACCTGGGCTACATGAAGTATGGGATCTTCCCGGGCGACGACCGCACCTTCTCGGTGACGCTGGCGGCCAACCCGGACGACGAGCCCTTCCGCGCGCTGTTCCGCCAGCCCGGCTTCGACGCGCTGGCCGCGTCGCTGCCCGCCACCGCGCCCTGGGTCGATCCGGCGGTGGCGACGCCCATCTCGCCGGTCACCGCCATGGCGTCGCTGCGCAACACGCGCCGTTTCCTGGTCGACGACGGCGCGCCGAGGGCCACGGGCCTGGTGTGCGTGGGCGACGCGCTGATGCACACCAACCCGATCGTGGGACGCGGCTGCACGCTGGCCGCGGTGAACGCCTTCCTGGTGGCCGACGCGCTGACCGAGCACCCGGACGACGCGCACGCCTTCGCGCTCGCCGTCGACGCCGGCGTCGAGCGGGAGCTGGTGCCCTGGTACGAGGCGGTGCGCACCCAGGACCGCGACGCCATCGCCGTCGCCGAGGCGATCCGCCGCGGCGAGGATCCGTTCGCGCCGAACCGCGCTGACGGCACGGTCGACCCGGCCGGCTACATGCGCTCGGTCATGCGCGACGGCTTCGTGCCCGCGCTGCGCGAAGACGTCGGCGTGCTGCGCGCCTTCATGCGCATCTTCAACCTGCTGGCCGAGCCGTCGGACCTGATGAAGGACCCGGCCTTCCTGGGCAAGGTGCTCGCGGTCTACCAGAAGCGCGACCAGCGCGAGCCGGTGGAGCAGGGACCCTCGCGCGACGAAGTGGTCGAGCAGCTGGCGGCCGCCTGATAGCCTGCTCCGGCCATGCCGGACCTGCCGCTGCTCTGGCACTTCCCCATCTCGCACTACGCCGAGAAGGTGCGCTGGGCGCTCGACTACAAGGGCATCGCCCACCGGCGCCAGGTGCTCTCCGGCGACAACGTGCTGCGGGTGCGCTGGGCGACGGGCCGGCGCTCGACCCTGCCGGTGCTGCACCTGGCGGGCCGCGCCATCGTCGACTCGACCGACATCATCGCCGCCCTGGAGGAGCACCGGCCGGAGCCGCCCCTCTACCCGCGGGATCCGGCGCAGCGCGAGAGGGCGCTGGCGCTCGAGGACTGGCTCGACGAGGAGGTCGGCCACCCGGTGCGCACGTTGCTGGTGCCGGCGCTCATGCAGCAGGGGCCGCAGCGCATCAGCGACACGCTGATGAGCGGAATGGACTCCGGGACCAGGCGCATGTTCCGCCTCATCCATCCGATCTTCCGGCGCTTCTACTTCGCGCGGCACGGCATCGCCGACGCGAGCCGACGGGCGGCTCCCGGCATCGTGCAGGGCGCCTTCGATCGCCTGGCCGGAGAAGTTGGACCCTCGGGCTACCTGGTCGGGGACGCCTTCGGCGTCGCGGATCTCACGGCCGCGTCGCTGCTCGCGCCACTGGTGCGACCCGAGGGCACCCTCTGGGCCGGTCTGGGGACGCTGCCCGACGAGGTCGAGCGCGTTCTCCAGCCACTGACGGCCCACCCCGTGGCAGAATGGGTCAGCGAGGTCTACGCGCGACACCGCGGCGAGTCGGCCGAGGTCGCGCACTGACCCGCGCCGAAGCCACCGCCCGAGGTCGAACGATGAACCGCATGCTGCTCCTGCTCACGCTCTCCCTGCTGCTCGCGCTGCCGGCAGCGGCCGGACTGACCATCGACCCGTCGAAGAGCACGCTCACCCCGAGCAGCGGACCCGTCGAGACCCTGTCGGGCACGCTCGGCGTGGTGCTCGGGTCGCCGCTGCCGCTGTCCAGCACCACCACCTTCGACGTCACGGGCCTCGCCGCCACCAGCAGCGGCGGGCTGAACATCGTGCTCGATCCCTCGATCGCGACGCCGGCGGCCGGAGTGCTGAACCCGTCCGGCGGCTTCCTGATCCCGAACCTCTTCCTCGAGCTCGACGACGGACTGAGCGTCTTCCAGCTGACGGTGCCGAACGTGGTCGGCAGCTACGGAGCCCTGGTCGACTGCCCGGTCCTGTGCCTCGAGACGACCTTCGACATCGACACCGGCGGAGCGGCCGGCATCGTGACCGTGGACCTGTTCGCCGTGCCCGAGCCCTCGACGGCCGGTCTGGTCCTGGTCGGATGCCTGGGCCTCGGCCTGCGGCGGCGGGCCGTCGCCCGGGGGAGGAGCGCACGATGATCGCCCGACGCCTGCTCCTGCCGCTGGTCGTGTGCTCGGCGTTCCTCGGCGGCACGAGCACGTGCAATCCGCCCGCCGGCCTGCTCTCGCAGGTGGTGGTCCACGAGCCCGGCTTCGTCGAGATCCACACGCCCGGCTCGGGCGACCCGGCGGAGATCGCGCCCACGGCCGCGGTGACCGGGCTGCTCGGGCCGGCGCCCGACCTGAACCGCATCAGCACCGTGCGTACCCGCTGGGACAACGGATCCGGCGATCCGCCCCGGGCGATCCTCGTCTTCATCCCGGGCTTCCTGGGCGGCGCCACCACCTTCGATCCCATCGCGCGCGACCTGGTGCGCAAGTACAACGGCTCGATCGAGGTCTGGGCGGTGGACCGCCGGCCGAACCAGCTGGAGGACCGCCTCGGCGCCCAGTACGCGGTGGCCAACGCGACGTCGCCGGCCTGCATGGCCTCGCCGCCGCTCGCCAGCTGCGAGATCTTCGAGGGCGCCCAGTTCTACTCGGCCGACGTGGACGTGGCGCCGCTCGGCGACTTCCCCGGACCGGGCGACCTCGACCTGGATCTCGACGGCGTGCTGGATCCGCAGGGCACGCTGACCGACGGACTGGGCGTGAACCGCGGTCCGATCGTGCTCACCCAGGACGACGCGCGCTTCATGGCGCACTGGGGCCTGGACACCTACTTCCGCGACTGGAAGCTGCTGGTGGAGAGCGCCCGCGCGATCGTGGGTGCAGACGGTCTGGTCCTGCTGGGAGGCCATTCCCAGGGCACCGGCTGGGCGACCACCTTCGCCGCCTACGACTTCGACCCGCACCCGGCGGTCACCGTGCCCGGCCACTCGCTGATCGACGGACTCATCCTGGTGGAGGGCGGGGGCGTCGGCGGCGGCAGCGCCAGCAAGCCCAGCCTGGCCGACTACCAGTCGACGGTCGCCGACCTGGAGACCGCCGGCGGAGCGGACGTCTTCCTCTCCGACTTCAGCGGCATTCCGCTCCAGGCCCTCGGCACCTCGGGCGAGGTCTCCGCCATCGCCGCCTTCTTCCAGCCCAGCGAGCCGTCGCTGGTCCAGCGCACGCCCACCTTCGGCTCGGGCATCGTCTCGATCCTGCTGGGCGCACCGGCCACCAACAAGGCCGTGGTCGGCCTCTTCCTCGACGACGACTTCTCGCCCATCGGCGCCTTCCGCGCGTCGCTCGGCTTCAGCGACGACGGCGTGAACAACCATGCGGTGCTGCCGGGCTTCGCTCCCTTCTACCTGGCGGCGTCCAACGGCGGCCTGCGCACCTGGAAGGACTTCGACGATCCGACCCTGCCCACCTGTCCGCCCAACACCTTCAACGTCTCGCCCGGCTGCGCCATCATCGACAACGGCGGCCCGTCGGCCCCGGGCGACCCGCCGAAGGCCAACGGCGTCGAGGCCGAGGTCACCAGCATCGACGACTTCCTGCGCACCCAGTTCGGCAAGGCCAACGGCTTCGAGTGGTACTTCGTCTCCGGCCGGGTGAGCCTCGACTTCTCCTACGGCAACGACTCGAGCGCGCTGGTGGCCGAGTCGCTGCTGCTGGATCCGACGGACGAGGGTCCGCTGGTGGTGACGCAGAACGCCGGCGTCGACGTCCCCGTGCTGGCGATCGGCGGATCGAACGGACTCACGCCGGAGGCCAAGTCCTTCGACGGCTACCTGGCGTCGATCGCGACGCCGCCGGCGGATCAGCACGTCGTGATCCTCGAGGGCCACGCGCACCTCGATCCGATCAGCGCCAGCGACAACCCGGCCGTCCCCGCGATCGTCGACTTCGTGAACGAGCTGCTCCAGCGCAAGCTGCTCGGCACGTTCTAGCGGCCTCCGGCGCTGTGATAGGCTGAGCGTCCGCCAGGAGACGTGCGCCATGCCCATGCCCAAGGACGTCGGCATCATCGACCTGATGCTCGGCATCCCCAGCCCGAACCAGCCCGCCACCTACGACTTCATGAAGCCGCTCTTCCGCGACAAGGAGAGCCTCGAGCAGTTCGACTTCCCGGTGCAGTACATGTTCAAGGACGTGCCGCAGACCGGGCACCACGACGACTACATCAAGTACACGCTCGAGAAGATGGACGCCCACGGCATCGAGAAGGCGATGATCGGCATCTCCTTCGAGAACGAGACCAGCATCCGCGCCATCCGCAGCCACCCGGACCGCTTCATCCCCTCGGGCCACGCCGACCCGAACCAGGGCATGGAGGGAGTGCGGCGCATCGTCCGCGAGTACGAGGAGTTCGGCATCGTCTCCGTCGGCGCCTTTCCCTGCGGCTGCGTCCCCCAGGTGCCGATCAACGACAAGGCCTTCTACCCCATCTACGCCAAGTGCGTGGAGCTCGACATCCCCATCTTCTGTTGCGCCGGCGTGCCCGGTCCGCGCATTCCCATGTACCCGCAGAAGGTCGAGCACGTGGACGAGGTGTGCTGGTACTTCCCGGAGCTGAAGTTCGTGTTCCGCCACGGCTGCGAGCCCTGGGAGGAGCTGGCGGTGAATCTGATGCTCAAGTGGCCGAACCTCTACTACTCGA
>JBNLVK010000158.1:0-7031 GCA_050618055.1 Myxococcota bacterium | reverse complement strand
GAGGCCATGGACGCGGTCCGCAAGATCAAGTCGTTCCAACAGGAGTGGGGCATCGCCGCGGTGACGAGCTTCCCGGCCGGCTGCGAGACCGCGATCAACGACGCCGCCTACTACCCGGTGTACGCAGCCTGCGTGGAACTGGGCCTGCCCATCTTCGTGACCGCGGGTGTGCCGGGGCCCAGGGTGCCGCTGCACCCCCAGAAGGTGGAGCACCTGGATGAGGTCTGCTGGTTCTTCCCCGAGCTCACGATCGTGATGCGCCACGGAGCCGAGCCGTGGGAGGAGCTCGCGGTGAAGCTGATGCTCAAGTGGCCGAACCTCTACTACTCGACCAGCGCCTTCGCCCCGAAGTACTACCCGAAGGCGATCGTCGACTACGCCAACAGCCGCGGCGCCGACAAGGTGCTCTACGCCGGCTACTTCCCCATGGGCCTGTCGCTGGAGCGCATCTTCCGCGACATGCCGGACGTGCCGTTCAACGACGACGTCTGGCCGAAGTTCCTGCGCGAGAACGCGCTGAAGCTGCTGAAGCTGTAGCCCGCGCTATCGAACGCGGGGAAGGACTTCGTCGCGCAGGAAGTCGACCTGGCGGCGGAAGCCGTCCACGTCCTGGTAGCGGGTGCCGGCGACGAGCTTCGTGACGCCACAGGAGCGCAGCTCGTCGAGACGCGCGCCCACCCCCTCGGGCTGCCGCGGATCGAAGGCCGTGAAGCTCACCACCTCGGGCACGTCGCGGCCCGCCTCGTCCGCCATCTCGCGCAGGCGGCGCACGCCCGCCGCCAGCGCGTCGGCCTTGGCGAACATCGGGAACCAGCCGTCGCCGTACCGGACGGTGCGGCGCAGGGCGTGCTCGCCGGCGCCACCCACGTAGATGGGGGGCCGCGGCGGCCGGGGCAGGAACAGGAATTCCTGACCGTTCGCCGTCACCACGTCGTCGGCGAAGCAGTCGCGGAAGAAGGCGAGGGCCTCGTCGGTCAGCGCGCCGCGCCGTCGGCGCGGAACCCCCAGGGCGCCGAACTCGGGCTGCATCCAGCCGACGCCCACTCCCAGCCGCAGCCTCCCCCCGGACAGCTCCTGCACGGTGGCGATCGCCTTGGCGGTGGGCAGCGGCGGCCGGTAGGGCAGGATCAGCACGCCCACGCCCAGTCCGATGTGGGTGGTCTTCGCCGCCAGCCAGGCCAGCGCGGTCAGCGGGTCGAGGTAGCGGCCGCCGGAGCCCTCGGCGTCGTCCGGCGGGATCGCCAGGTGGTCCTGCACCCAGACGTCGGCCAGTCCGGCCTCTTCCGCCGCGCGGACGCAGGCGAGGATCGTGTCGGCCCGCGACTGCGGACCCATGCTGCGGACGCTGACGCCGAGCTCCATGGCGTGACTCCCGGGCTGCGCGGGGCCCAGCATACCCCGGTCTGCTTCCCCGCTGCCGCCGCGCTGCCGCCGCCCTGCACGTTCACGTGCATCCGTAGGTCACTCGCGCCGCGGGCGCATAAAGGCGGAACGGCGCACCGCCGATGAACGGGTCATGCGACGGCTTGCCCCCCAAGGCCGATCGCAGGGCCCCTGCCGGGTCCTGCTCGTTCTCTGCTGGTGCGTCGGTTGCGGCGACGCCGCGGCGCGCGACGTCCCGGACGACGCGTCACCCGTCGCGCGAGCGAACCAGGCGCCGACCATCGAACGCGCGGTGTTCGATCCCGCCGCGCCGGTGCCCGGCGAGGCGGTGCGCGTCGTGGTGGACGTGAGCGACGCCGACGGCGATCCGGTGAAGACCAGCTACGAGTGGTCGTTGCGCGGTGAGCCGGTGGGCAACGGCACCGCCAAGCTGATGCTCGCCGACGCGGCGCGCGGCGACCGGCTGGCGGTGAGCGTGTTCGCCAGCGACGGTCGCGCCGACGCGGAGCCGGCCAGCGTGTCGGTCACGCTCGGCAACCAGCCGCCGACGGTGCAGCGCATCCGCATGGGACCGGCCCTGCGCATCACCGCCGGGCAGCCGGTGGTGATCGGGCCCGAGGGCTCGGACCCGGAGGGCGATCCGCTCCGCTTCGACTGCACCTGGCTGGTCGACGACGAGCCGGCCGGAGCACCGGTGGAGATCGACGCCGGCGGCACCGCCGAGTTCGACACCGCCTCGCTGTCGACCGGGGACACGCTGCGCGCCGAGGTGGTGGCCCGCGACGGCGAGTCCGCCAGCGAGCCGTTCCGCTCGCCGCTCGTGCGGGTGATCAACCAGCCGCCGCGGGTCGTCTCGCGGCCCGAAGGGTCTCCGGACCGGGACGGCTTCCACTACCGCGTGGTGGCCGACGATCCGGACGGCGACGCGCCGCTGCGCTTCGAGCTCGCGGACGCGCCGCGGGGCATGCGCATCGGAGCCCACAGCGGAGAGGTGGACTGGCTGCCGGCCGCCGACCAGGCCGGACACCACGCCGTGCGCGTGGTCGTGGACGACCTGCGCGGCGGGCGCATTTCGCACGCCTTCGACGTCGACGTCGGCGGGCGATCCCCTCCCGCATCACCCGCGGGACGCAACCAGGTGCGTGAGCGAGGTCACTGATGAAGCGATTCGGGTTCCGTAGATTCAGTCGCCCGATTTCGCCCCGACAGGAGGGGGCGGTGGCGTGCCGGAGTGCATCGGTGCGCGCCATCTGGAATCCCGGTTTCACTCTCGTCGAGATGATGATCGTGGTCGTGATCCTGGCCGCGATGATCCTGCTGGTGTCGCTGCGGCTCGACCGCTGGCGCGACCGCGAGGCCGTCCGCACCGCGGCGCGCAGCGTGGAGGGCGCGTTCAACTACGCGCGCAGCGAAGCGGTCCGCACCGGGAACGTCCACCTGGTCTTCTTCGGCACCGACATCTCCGGCGCCGACCTCCTGAACGCGCAGGGCGACAAGGTGCCGATCCTGGTGCTCGACGACGGCCGCCCCGGCACGGCCAACCAGAACTGCCAGATCGACGCGGGCGAGCCCACCCAGCAGTTCCTGCTCGAGCGCGGCGTGGCGTTCGGGACCACCGCCGCCACCGCGAAGGTGCCCGTCGACGAGGGCACCCAGCCGATCGCCCCGGGCTGGAGCTTCGGGGACGGGGCGGGCGGTTCCGCCCATTGGGTGCTGTTCCGGTCCGACGGGACGCCGCGATCCGCCGACTCGTCCTGCGTGCTCGGCGCCCTGGGCAGCGGGGGCGGAGGCATCTACCTGAGCAACGCCGAGCGCGACGCCGCGGTGGTGGTGACGCCGCTGGGCGCGTCGCGCGTGTTCGCGTGGAACGGGGAGAACGCACAGTGGAACTGACCCGCCGCAACGCGCGCGGCTTCTCGCTTCTCGAGGTGCTGATCGCGCTCTCCATCCTGGGCTTCGGAATGCTGGCCGCCAGCGTGGGCCAGCTCTCGGCCCTCAAGACGTCGCGGCAGAGCCGTTCGCAGACGCTCTCCATGTACCTGGCCGAGCAGCAGATGGAGGCCTTCCAGTCCATGTCGGCGGCCGACGTGGTCGCCGCCATCGCCGACCCCGGCTACCCGAACGACCCCAACAACCCGATCGACCCGGACCCGGGCGACGGCGACGTGACCAACTTCAACCGGCGCTGGTTCATCACCCAGGACAGCCCCGAGGCGGGGGTCATCAGCATCCGCGTCGAGGTCGACTGGGTCGACCCCCTGGGCTTCACCCGCACCACCGCACTGCGCGGCCTGAAGGCGGACATCTGATGCGCGCGCGAGACACGCGACCCATGCGACCCGCGCGACGGGCGGGCTTCACCCTGGTCGAGCTGCTGATCGCCCTGGCGATCTTCGGCGTGGTGATCGCCCAGGCCTTCGCGGTGTTCGGGGCCCAGCACGTCACCTACACGGGAACCGAGCGCTCGATCGAGGTGCAGCAGGACGTGCGCCTGGTGGCCGACGCGATGCTCTCCGACATCCGCATGGCCGGCTACATGGTGCCGCGCATCGCCGGCATCGCGAGCGTCGACGGCGGCACCACCAGCGCCGACGTGATCTGCGTGAGCGATCCGGCCAAGATCGACGACGCCGAGGTGGACAAGGCGACGGAGCGCTTCGACGGCGCGGACGTCGCCGTGGCGGTGAACGCCGGCGACGGTGCCGTGACCCTCGGCAGCCTGGACGTCGACGGCGACACGGACGCCGACTTCGCCGCCGGCGAGGGCATCATCATCGCCGACGGCACCAGCAGCCACTGCGCGCTGATCACCGCCGTCGCGGGCAACGTCGTGACCTTCACGCCGGTCACGCCGGTGGGCTTCGTCGCCTCGATCGGGTCCGGCACCGCGGTGCCCGCCATCCGCTACGAGGTGTCCGGCAGCGACCTGCGGCGCAACGGGCTGCGGCTCTCGACCCAGGTCGAGGACATCCAGCTCGAGTTCGGCATCGACGGCGACGGTGACGGCCAGCTGGCGGCCGGCGAGTACCTGAACGTGCTGAACGGCGCGGACCCGCTGGACCTGCTGGCCGTGCGCCTGTCGGTGATCGCGAGGGCCGACCGCGCCGACGACGACCTCCAGCTGGCGGGACGCCCCGCCGCCGCGAACCGCACCGCCGGCGCCGCCGACGGCTTCCGTCGCCGCCGGGTCACCGCGAGCATCCTGCCGCGGAACCTGCTCTAGGGCACCAGGGGATGGGGATGAAGACGAACCGCCGCGAGAACCGCCGGGAAGAGGGTGTCACCCTGCTCATCACGGTCATCATGATCCTGCTGGTCGGGATCCTCGTGCTGACCTCGATCGGCCACTCCGGCGACGAGTCGGTGGCCGGTGCCCGCGCCCGCAGCACGGCCCGCGCCCTGCACGCGGCCGACGGCGGCATGCAGCTGGCGCTGACGCGCGTCACGCAGAACCCGCCCAACACGGGTCCCATCGACGTGACCGTCGACGGCATCAGCGTCCAGAGCCGGACGCGCGCCGACGCCACGCCGCAGAACCTGGACTCGCTGGGATCGGGACCGCCGCCGGAGGGCTACGGCATCAACGCCGGCTCGGGCTACGTGGCCGAGCTGTTCCGGGTCGACATCACCTCGTCGGGACCCACCGGGTCCACGGCTGAGCTCCAGAGCAAGCTGTACCGCTTCGACGGAGCCGCGGGAGGCTACTGATGCCCAACCACATCCGACGTCGGATCGCACTGGCGCTGACCGCGCTGCTCGCCGCCCTGCCGGCGGGCGCCGCCAACATGGTCGGCGACCTCGACCTGCTGGCGAGCGGCACGGTTCCGCCCAACGTGATGATGGTGCTGGACAACTCGGGCTCGATGGAGACCTCGCTCAGCGGCTCCACGCGCATCGAGATCGCGGGCGACGCGGTCAAGACGCTGATCAACAACCTCTACCCGGACGACGGGTCCGGCGGCTACACCGCCACGGTGCGCCTGGGTCTCTCCCGCTTCGACCCGACCGGCACGCGCAACGGCGGCCAGCTCGTCGAGGCGATCTCCGACACCAACAAGACCGCGCTGCTGAACGCAGTCGACACGATCGTCGCCGACCGGCTGGCGCCCGGTGCGCCCGGCACCGGCACGCCCCTGTCGGAGGCACTGGTGGACATGGGCCGCTACTTCGCCGGTGAGCACGGCTTCGGCTCCTACCCGGCCGTGACCACCACCTCGCCCATCGACCTGGTGTGCCGCGAGAACTTCATCGTGTTCCTGACCGACGGCGAGCCCAACGACGACGAGAACGACCACTACGGCGCGTCGGTCGCCGGCACCACCGCCGATGCCGCCTTCGTGAACACCATCGGCAACGCGGACGGCGACGGCAACGAGTGCTCCGCCGACTTCCCGGCGACCTGCATCGACGACCCGCACGGCGGCCGGGACGACGGCTTCGTGTACAGCTACGGCGACGGCACCGACTGGTTCGACGACGTGGCCTGGTACCTGAAGAACACCGACCTGGTGCCCGACGCGACCCTGACCGGCGACCAGACCATCACCACGCACACCGTGGGCTTCACCACCACCAACGTGCTGCTCCAGGAGACCGCCGACAACGGCGGCGGCACCTTCTCGCAGGCCAACGACGCGGCGGCCCTGGCCACGTCGCTCCAGGACGCGTTCAGCAGCATCTTCGCCAGCGTCCAGGCCTCGTTCTCCGGTGCGGTCGTGCCCGGCGCGAGCCTGGGTCTCGGCAACGCCTTCTACAACAGCTGGTTCGTCTCCTCCGACGCTCCGGTCTGGGAGGGCCACCTGGAGGCGCTGCGCATCTCGCAGCAGGGCGTGATCCAGGACTGCCAGAACCCGCCGGTGGACGCGGTCGACTCGACCACCAACGAGCTGCTGAGCACCCGGGTGGCGTGCTGGGACGCGGCGGACCCGCTGAAGACGAACACCTCGCGGACCATCTGGACCACCAAGGCGGGCTCGCGTGTGGCCTTCGACAACACCAACGTCACGGCGACCGATCTGGGCGTGACCAGCCCCACCTACGCGAACTACCCGAACTCGCCCGCCTCGGGCGTCGACACGGTGGCCGAGCTGGTCGACGCCATCATCGGCTACGTGCGCGGAAAGGACGCCTTCGACGAGGACGGCGACCTGGACGCCACCGACATGCGCCCGATCGTGCTGGGCGACATCTTCCACTCGACGCCCCGGGTCATCGCGGCGCCCACGCGCTTCCACGTGACCGAGCCGGGCTACATCGGCTTCCTGTCCGACTACTACGACCGCGACCGCGTGATCTACGCCGGCGCCAACGACGGCGTGCTGCACGCCTTCGACGCCGGCCAGTTCACCCTGGGCGACGATCCGGTGACGCCGGGCGTCGAGTCGCGCCACTACACGCCCGGCCTGGGCACCGAGCGCTTCGGCTACGTGCCGGGGGCCATGCTCGACCGCCTGAAGCTGCTGCCGCAGAACAGCCCGCGCAGCGAGTTCTTCGTGGACGGACCCATCTCGGTTGCCGACGCCTGGCTCGGCGACGGCTCCGGCAGCGACACCACCAAGACCACGCCCGAGTGGGCGACCGTGATGATCGCGGCCATGCGCGAGGGCGGCGACAGCTACCTGGCCCTCGACATCACCGACCCGGGCGCC
>JBNLVK010000157.1:0-37688 GCA_050618055.1 Myxococcota bacterium | reverse complement strand
GTCGTCCTCCAGCATGCGCCGGGCGGGGGCCTCCAGGCGCTCGGCCCGGTCGCCGGTGTAGAGGTAGATGGCGATGCCCACCAGCACGCAGGCCAGCAGGGCCAGGCGCCCGAGCTTGTAGAGGGCCGCGAAGTCCTCCATCAGCGCGTCCCCCCGGCCGCCGCCACCGGCTGCGCCTTGATGGCGCGGCCCAGGCTCTGGAGGTAGGCGATCACGGCGATGCCCTCGCTGCGCGCGCCGACCTCGTCGAGCGCGATCCCGTCGGCGCGCAGCGCCGCGGCGATCCTCTCCGCATCGGCATCGATCGCCTCGAGCGCGCCGTCGATCTCGGCCTCGCTGTACGGGTGGCCCAGGGTGCGCAGCGTCCGCATGCGCGCCTTCGTGAGCGACGTGTCGAGTGGCGTCGTGAGCAGGAACGCGAACGCCGGCATGTTGGAGCGCGGCTCGAGGTTGCGCGGGTTCTCGAAGTGGAGCCAGTGCCAGGAGGCGGGGTACTTGCCGCCGACGCGCGCCAGGTCGGGACCGGTGCGCCGCGAGCCCCACAGGAAGGGCCGGTCGTACACCCCCTCGCCGGCCACGCTGAACGGCCCGTAACGGTCGGTCTCGGTCTTGAAGGGCCGCACCTGCTGCGAGTGGCAGGTGTTGCAGCCCTCGCGGATGTAGAGGTCGCGCCCCTCGAGCTCGAGCGCCGAGTAGGGCTTCATGCCCGGCAGCTCCTGGATCGTGCCCTGCATGAAGAAGGGCGGGACCAGCAGGACGAGCCCGCCGACGATGACGGCGAGGAACGTGAGCACGGTGAGCGTGGCCCACTTCGCTTCGACCGGTCGGTGCCACTCGTAGGCCATGGCTAGCGGCCCCCCGCCACCGGCACGGCGCCGGCGTCCAGGTCCGGCTCGGGGAGCGCCGCCGTTCCCTGGCGCACCGTCATCCAGACGTTGTAGAGCATGACGAACACGCCGCTCAGGAAGACGGCCCCGCCCACGGCGCGGATCACGTCGTAGACGTGAATCGCCGACACCGTCTCGATGAACGAGTAGGCGAGGCTCCCGTCCGGGTTCACCGCGCGCCACATCAGCCCCTGGGTCACGCCCGACACCCACATCGGCGTCACGTAGAGCACGATGCCGACGGTGGCGACCCAGAAGTGCAGCTCCGCCAGGCGCACGCTGTAGAGCTTCGTGTGCCACAGCCGCGGGATCAGGTAGTAGAGCGTGGCGAAGCAGGTGAGCCCCACCCAGCCCAGCGCGCCCGAGTGCACGTGACCGATGGTCCAGTTGGTGAAGTGGGAGAGCGAGTTCACCGTGCGCAGGGCCATCATCGGACCCTCGAAGGTGCTCATGCCGTAGAAGGTGAGCCCGACGGCGAACATCTTCAGCAGCGGGTCGGTCCGGACCTTGTGCCACGCCCCGCGCAGCGTCATCAGCCCGTTCAGCATGCCGCCCCAGGAGGGGAAGATCAGCATGATGGAGAAGGCGGCGCCGAAGGTCTGCGCCCAGTCGGGCAGCGGCGAGTAGATCAGGTGGTGCGGGCCCGCCCAGATGTAGATGAAGATGAGCGACCAGAAGTGCAGGATCGACAGGCGGTGCGAGTAGATCGGGCGACCCGCCTGCTTGGGCAGGAAGTAGTACATGAGGCCCAGGATCGGCGTGGTGAGCAGGAAGCCCACCGCGTTGTGCCCGTACCACCACTGGATGTTCGCGTCGTGCACGCCGGCGTAGGCCGAGTACGACTTCCACATCGAAACCGGCAGCTCGATGCTGTTCACGATGTGCAGCATGGCGATCGTGAGCACGGTGGCGATCCAGAACCAGACGGCCGCGTACAGCGCCTTCTCGCGCCGGCGGGCCAGCGTTCCGAACACGTTGACCGCGTAGACCACCCAGACCACGGCGATGGCCACGTCGAGAGGCCACTCGAGCTCGGCGTACTCCTTGGACGTGGTCTTGCCGAGCAGCAGGCTGACCGCCGCCGCGACGATGATCGCGTTCCAGCCCCACAGGTTGATGCGCGACAGCGTGTCCGAGAACATGCGCACGCGGCACAGGCGCTGGAGGCCGTAGTAGCTGCCCGCGAAGACCACGCCCAGCGTGAAGCCGAAGATGACCGCGTTGGTGTGCACCGGCCGGATGCGGCCGAAGTGCAGGTAGGGACCCCAGTTCAGCTCCGGCCAGGCCAGCTGCAGCGCAGCCAGCAACCCGACCAGCATGCCGACCGTGCCCCAGACCAGCGCCGACAGGGCGAAGCCCCGCACGACGGCCATGTCGTAGGTGACGACGGACGATTCCCGATCCACTTCGACCTCCGAAGAAATCCAGGCCCCGGGGAAGTGCACGATCGGTGCCAGGGGCGGGGCGCCGCCTGGGCGCACGACGCACGGTGTCGTGGGGCGTTTCGGTATTCTCGTGCCAGGGGTCGGGTCCGTTCGCCCCGTCACAGAGCCGCTAGGTCGATCTGGTGACGTCCAGAGCTCCCTGGGCCGTGGCTCGCCCAACGTGGCGTGACGCAGCACGTCGGGGCGCGACCGGGGGCGCGCTGGGTCAGCGGGCCTCGGCCTGGGGCGCCGGGGGCGTCGACGGCCCGCCGGACCCCGGGCATGCGCATTGCAATTCCACTGGCTCGCGCAACACACGGAGGTTTCGCGTCATGCGACGGACCGCACTCTTCGTCTCCATGCTTCTGCTGCTCGTGCCGCTGGCGTCGTGGTCCGAGTCGGGAAGCGAATGCCCCGAGTGGTTCCCCGACTTCAGCTGCGACGACCGGGAGGGCCGCCCCGAGGGCTTCGTGACGCCGACCTCGATGCCCTACTACTTCGAGGACCCGTTCATCACGACCGAGATCTCGACCCACCTGCTGTGGCACGACTTCCCCTGGGACTCGGTGTTCCGCGGCGGTGACATCTGGGTGCTGGCGGTGCAGGCGCGGCTGGCGCAGACCGACCGCCTGGCGTTCATCGCCACCAAGGACGGCTACGCCTGGATGCGCCCGGGCAGCCACTCGCAGATCCGCGCCGACGAGGGCTTCTTCGACCTGGCGGCCGGCTTCAAGTACCAGGCCATCCGCAACGAGGAGACCGGCCTGGTGGTGACCCCGGCCCTGCGCTTCGTCATTCCGGCCGGCAACTCGGCGGTCTTCTCGGGCAAGGGCAAGGGCGCGATCATCCCGTCCGCCTCGGCGGCGCTGCCGCTGGGTCCGATCAACGCGATCGGCAACCTGGGCCTGTTCCAGCCCTTCAACGACAACGTCGAAAGCTCGTTCATGTTCGCGAACATCCACCTGAGCACGTCGGTGCTCGAGTTCGTGGTGCCGTTCGCCGAGCTGAACGGCCAGTACTGGACGCGCTCGGGCAACGGACGCAACCACGTCGACACGCGCTCCTTCGGCAAGGTCGACCTGGGAACGGCGCAGACGGTCCTGCACGGGGCCGGCGTCACCGATCGCCAGACCTGGGAGGGCGCCGACGCGGTCAACCTGGGCTCCTCTGGGGTGTCGGGCAACCAGATCATGACCCTGGCGCTGGGCGGGCGCATTCCGATCACGAAGAAGGCGAGCTTCGCGGCCTACTGGGAGACCCCGATCACCAATCGCAAGGACATCTGGGAGCAGCGCGTCGGCCTGAACCTGGCCTACGCCTTCTGAGCCGTTCGGACCAGCGGCGCCCCGCCGGCCTGCGGGTCGGCGCGGCGCCCCCGGTGTGCCACACTCGCCCTTCGTGAGGCGGGTGCTCGACTGGATCTTCACGGTCCCCTTCCTGCTGGCGTTCGGCACGATCCTGCTCGTGTTCGATCCGCTCCAGCGGCTGGCGCGGCTGTTCGGCCGCCGGCCCCAGGAGATCGTGGCCGGCTGGCTCCAGGTGGCCCTGGTGGGGGCGATCCGGCTGACCGGTGCGCGCGTGCGCATCGAGCGCTCGCCGGCGCTGGTGGAGGGAGGGTCGTACCTGTTCATCGGCAACCACCAGAGCATGTTCGACATCCCCATCCACGGGGCGGTGCTCTGGTCCCACTTCCCGAAGTACGTGTCGAAGGCCGAGCTGGCGCGCTGGATCCCGAGCATCTCCTACAACCTGCGCGCCGGCGGCCACGCCATCATCGACCGCTCCGACCGCGGCCAGGCCACCGACGCCATCCGCAGCCTGGGCCGCCAGGTCCTGGAGCGCGGCGTGTCCGCCATGATCTATCCGGAGGGCACCCGCGCGCGCGCCGGCGCGCTGGGACGCTTCCGGCCCGCCGGAGCCCGCGCCCTGTTCGAGGAGGCGCCGGAGGTCCCGATCGTGCCGGTGGTGATCGACGAGTCCTGGCGCCTGCTCCAGAACAACCTGCTGCCGGTGCCCTTCGGCACCCAGATCCGCATCCGCGTGGGCGACCCGATCCCGCGCCGGCCGGACGAGGACCTGTCGGCGGTGCTGGCCGAGTGCCGCCGCCAGATGGAGAAGACGCTGGAGGGCTGGCGCGCCTAGCGACGGGGGGCGGGCGATGACCGATCGCGCCCAGGTGCTGATCGTCGGCGGAGGCATCGTCGGGACGGGCCTGGCCTGGGCCCTGGCCCGGCGCGGCGTCGACGGCGTGGTCGTCGTCGACCTCGACCTGGCCGGCCTCTACGCCTCGTCGGAGCTGAACGCCGGCGGCGCGCGGGCCACCTGGTGGCAGGACGTCAACATCGAGAGCTGTCGCGTGACGCTCGACTTCTTCCGCGAGAACGCCGACGAGTTCTCCTTCCGCGACGTGGGCTACCTGTGGCTCTACGACGACGCGGACCTGCACCGGCGCGCGCTCGAGGTGCGCCGCAGGCAGAACGCGGCCGGGCTGGGCGTGGAGGCCTGGTCGGTCGCCGACGTGGCGCGTCGCTTCCCGCTGCTCGATCGCAACCTGGACGAGCTGGTGGGCGCCACCTGGTCGCCGCGCGACGGCCTGGTCAACCCGAACGCGGTGCGGCAGGGCTACCGCGCCCGGGCCGAGGCCCTGGGCGTCACCTTCCTGAACCGCCACTACGTGACCGGCGTGCGCACGGCGCTGCACGGCGGCGCGGGCGGAGTCCTGCGACGCGTGGTGTCGGTCGAGGCGGTGGAGGTCGCCCGCGGCGATCCGTCCGACGAGGACGGCACCGTGCTGGGCATCCTGACCGGCCACCACGTGCCGGCCCGCGCCGTCGTGCGCGAGCACGTCATCGAGTGCGAGCGGGTGGTGAACTCGCTGGGCGCCTGGTCACCGGTCTTCTCCGCCAAGATCGGGGTGCGCGACGTCACCGAGCCGGTGCGCCGGCAGATCGCGCTGGTCGACGTGCAGTCCCGCGACCTGCCCGACCCGTCGCCGCTCGAGGGCCTGGGCATGGTGGTCGACGCCAGCGACCTCTACTTCCACCCGGAGGGCCCCTACGTGCTGGCCGGCTACTCGCTGCCCGACGAGCCGCCCGGCTTCGACTTCCACTACGACGGCGAGCCCTTCTTCGAGCAGGAGATCTGGCCGCGGCTGGCGCACCGGGCCAGCGCCTTCGAGCGCTGCGGCCACGTGCGGGGCTGGTCGGGCCTGTACGCGGTGACGCCGGACCGCAGCGGCATCGCCGGGCCGGTCGCCGGCTTCTCGAACCTGTGCGAGGCCCACTCCTTCACCGGGCGCGGCGTCATGCAGTCCTGGGGCATCGCCAACAACCTGGCGTCCTGGATGGCCAGCGGCGAATGGGACGACGTCGACCTGTCGCCCCTGTCCCGCGACCGCTTCGAGGACCCGGCACGCCGGGTGGAAGAGGCGCTCCACATCTGATTCCTGTGGGGCGGGATTCTCTTTTGGAATCAGGCCATTCGACTATTCGAGCAATTACTATTAGAATCAACGCATGGAATATCGGGTCGAGGAGCTGGCGCGGCTCTCGGGGGTCGGTGTCGACACGCTGCGCTTCTACCAGGGCCGCGGCCTGCTGCCCGCGCCGCGGCGGGAGGGGCGCGTGGCCTGGTACGACGACCGCCACCTCGACCGGCTGCGGCGCATCCGCTCGCTCCAGGAGCAGGGCTTCACGCTGGCCCAGATCCGCCGCGTGATCGAGGACGACGACGGGGCCTACGGCGCCGAGCCGCTGCTGGCCGCCCTCGTCCAGGAGGGCGTGGGCGAGCGGACCCTCTCGGCGGCCGAGCTGGCGGCCGAGACCGGCGTGCCGCGGGTGATGGTCCGGGCGGCGGTGCAGGCCGGGCTGGTCGAGCCGCTGGTGGTGGACGGCGAGGAGCGCTTCAGCGAGGCCGACGCCGAGATGGCGCGCGCCGGGCTGGCGCTGCTCGAGGCCGGCTTCCCGCTGACGACGCTCCTCCAGCACGCGGTCGGCCACGCGCGGCACGTCAACGATCTGTGCGACGCGGCCATCGACCTCTTCGACGAGAGCGTGCGCAAGAGCGGACCCACCGAGGGCGACATGCCCGCCATCACCGAGGTCTTCCGCAGCCTGCTGCCGCAGGTGACCCGCCTCGTCGCATTGCACTTCCAGCGCACGCTGGTCACGCGGGCGTTGAACCGCCTGGAGGGCCGCGAGGAGCTGGAGGCCCTCGAGGCGGCCCTCGCCGCCACCGAGTCCGCGCGCCTCGAAGTGGAGGTCGCTTGGCGATAGATCCCCTTCCCTCGGGCGAGGCGAAGCGGGCGGCGGTGCAGGCGATGTTCGATCGCATCGCGCCGCGCTACGACCGGCTGAACCGGCTGTTCACCGGCGGCCTCGACCAGCGCTGGCGCGCCGCCAGCGTGGCGGCCATCGACCTGGGCCCCGGCGACCGCGTGCTCGACCTGGCCTGCGGCACCGGCGACATGGCCGAGCAGGCCGGACGCCGGGGAGCGCAGGTGGTCGGCGCCGACTTCGCGCTCGCCATGCTGCACGGCGCCGCGCGGCGTGATCCGCCGGGGGCCTGGGTGCAGTCCGACGCGCTGCGCCTGCCCTTCGGCGACGACAGCTTCAGCGCCCTGGTGTGCGGCTTCGCGCTGCGCAACTTCGCCGCCCTGGCACCCGCCTTCGCCGAGATGGCGCGGGTGCTGGAACCCGGCGGGCGCGTGGCGCTGCTCGAGGTCGACCGCCCCCGGGCACGGGCGGTGCGCCGGGCGCACTCGCTCTACTTCGACCGGGTCGTGCCGTTCCTCGGCGGGCTGCTCTCGGACCGGGACGCCTACCGCTACCTGCCGCGCTCCACGGCCTATCTGCCGGACACCGGCGAGCTGCTGGCCCGGCTGGCGAAGGCGGGCTTTCGCGAGCTACGGGCGCGCCACTTCCTGCTGGGCTCCGCCCAGCTCCTGACCGGCGTGCGGGCGGGACCGGCCTGATGCGTGCGGTGACGCGCGAGGTGCCGGTCCGGGATCCGCTGGCCTGGTTCGCGGCCGGGGCGGGGGAGGGCGAGGGCTTCTACTGGGAGCGGCCCGACGCGGGGCTGGCGCTGGCGGCGTGCGGCTGCGTCGCCGCGCTGGAGGCCGCCGGGCCGGATCGCTTCGCGCGGCTCGACGCCGGGTCGCGCCGGCTGCTGGGGGAGATCGAGGCCGAGGGCGATGCGCCGGCCGGCGTCGGTGCGCGCCTGGTGGGCGGCTTCGCGTTCGGCGACGCCGCGCCGGGACCCGGGTGGCGCGGCTTCCCCGCGGCGCGCTTCGTGCTGCCGGCCCGGCTGCTGGTGGTGCGCGGCGGGCGCTGCTTCCTGACCACCTGCGGGTCGGCGCCGGCGAGCGCGCCGGCGCGGCGCGCGCCGTCGGACCTCGAAGCCTGCGACCAGGCCGCCCGGGTCGGTATGTCCGCGGACCGCAGCGCGCGTCGCTACCTGCGATCGGTGGAGGCGGCGCTGCGCGCGATCGGTCGCGGCGACCTGGAGAAGGTGGTGCTGGCCCGATCGGTGCGGGTCGAGGCCATGCGCGACTACGACGTCCCCGGCCTGCTGGCCGGGCTGCGCGCGACCCACCCCGGCGCCACTACCTTCGCCGTGGCGCGGGGAGGTGCCGCCTTCCTCGGCGCGACCCCGGAGCGCCTGGTCTCGCTGGACGGGCGAAGCGTCGAGACCGCGGCGCTGGCCGGAACCCGGCCGCGCGGTCGCAACCCGGAAGAGGACGCGCGCCTGGCCCGCCAGCTGGTGGAGAGCAAGAAGGAGCAGGCCGAGCACGCGGTGGTGGTGCGCGCCCTGCGCGCGGCCCTCGATCCCTGCTGCCGGCGCCTGGACCTTCCCGAGGCGCCCCGGCTTCGCAGCCTCGACGGCGTCCAGCACCTGGAGACGCCGCTCGTCGGCGAGCTCCGCGAGCCGCTGGGGATCTTCGCCCTGGCGGGCCGGCTCCACCCGACGCCGGCGGTCGGCGGCGCCCCGTCGGCGGCGGCGGTCCGGTGGATCGCGGCCCACGAGGGGCTCGACCGCGGCTGGTACGGCGGGGCCGTCGGGCACGTGGGTCCCGAGGGCGGCGACCTGGCCGTGGCGCTGCGCTCCGCGCTGCTGCGCGGCGGGTGCGCGTCCTGCTTCGCAGGCGCGGGCATCGTCGCGGGCTCCTCGCCGGCGGCCGAGTGGAACGAGACGCGCTGGAAGCTGCGGACGCTGCTTTCGCCGCTGCTGGAGCTGTGACGTGAGCGTCGCCCACGCCCCCAACCGCAACGCGGCGTTCGCCGAGGCCCTGGTCTCCGAGCTCGTGCGCTGCGGCGTACGAAACGCCTGCGTGAGTCCCGGGTCGCGCTCCGCGCCGCTGGCGATCGCCGCCGCGGACGCGGGCGGGCTGCGCTGCTTCACCCCGGTGGACGAGCGCGCCTCCGGCTTCTTCGCGCTGGGCATGGCCAAGGCCCTTCGCGAGCCGGTGCTGCTCGTCTGCACCTCCGGCTCCGCCGCCACCCACTACGGTCCGGCGGTGGTGGAGGCCCACCACGCCGGCGTTCCGCTGCTGGTGCTCACCGCCGATCGGCCGCCGGAGCTGCGCGAGTGGGGCGCCGGGCAGACGATCGACCAGCAGCGTCTGTTCGGAACCCACGTGCGCTGGTTCGCGGAGACCGCGTTGCCGGAGCGGGGTCCGGCCCTGCTGCGCTACGCGCGCGCGCTGGCCTGCCGCGCCGCCGACGCGGCCACGGCGACGCCGCCCGGTCCGGTCCACCTGAACATGCCCTTCCGCGAGCCGCTCGATCCGCGACCCGTCGCGGCCGACGCGCTGGAGGGCGAGGCCGCGGACCCGGGCGTGGCGGGACGCGGCGACCGGCCCTACACGCGGGTGCGTCACGGGCTGGCGACGCCGTCGCCCGACGCCGTCGCGTCTCTGGCCGATCGCATGAGCGCCTGCCGGCGTGGCCTCGTCGCCTGCGGCCCGCTCGACGCGACGGACGACACGGCGGCCGCCATCGCGTCGCTGGCGAGCCGGCTCGACTGGCCGCTGCTGGCCGAGCCGGCGTCGCAGCTGCGCAGCGGTCCGCACACGCGCGACACGCTGGTGCTGGGTGCCGGCGACTGGATCCTGCGCGACGCCGACTTCCGTGCGGCGCACCGGCCCGACTTCGTGCTGCGCTTCGGCGCCGCGCCCACCAGCAAGGCCTTCCGTCGGTGGCTCGAGGCCTCGCCGCCGGAGTCGCTGGTGCTGGTGGATCCGGCGCGCCGCTGGCACGATCCGAGCCACCTGGCGTCGGACGTGTTCTGCGCCGACGAGCGGCGGCTGTGCAGCCTGCTGGAGCGCCGCCTGGGCGCGGGCGGCGCGCCGCGCTCGCGCTGGTCCGCCGACTTCGCCGCCGCCCAGGCCCGGGCCGAGACGGCCATCGAGGCGGCCCTCGACGGCGACGCGCTGGTCGAGCCGCGGATCGTGCGCGCGATCGCCGCAGCCCTGCCCGAAGGGGCGCAGCTCTACGTGGGCAACAGCATGCCGATCCGCGACGTGGACGGCTTCTGGCCGGTCTCGGCGGCGCCGCTTCGGGTGCTCGTGAACCGCGGCACGAACGGAATCGACGGCAACCTGGCCAGCGCCGCCGGTGCCGCCGTGGCCCGCGGCACGCCGACGCTGCTCCTCACCGGCGACCTGGCCTTCCTGCACGACCTGTCGGGCGCGCTGTGGGCCTCGCAGGTCGACGCGCCGCTGGTGGTCGTCGTGGTCGACAACGACGGCGGCGGGATCTTCAGCCAGCTGCCGGTGGCCGACCTGATCGACGGGTCGCGCTTCGAGCGCCTGTTCCGCACGCCCCACGGCCGGGACCTCGTGCCGCTGGCGGCCGCGCTCGGGGCGCGGACCGAGCGCGTGACGAGCGTCGCGCACCTGTCGGCGGCGCTGAAGGAGGCGTTGGCACGGCCCGGCTTCCAGCTGCTGCTGGTGCCGACGGAACGGGACGCGAACGTGGCGCTGCGTGGCGAGGTCGCCGCGGCGGTGGCGCAGGCCATCGCATGAGCGCCGGGGGCTTCGTCGAGATCGACGGCGTGCGCCTGCGCGTCGACACCTGGGGAGAGGGGGATCCGGTCCTGCTGCTCCACGGGTTCACCGGAACCGGACGCGGCATGGGGGCGCTGGCCCGTCGACTGGCTCGCTCGCACCGGGTGATCGCACCGGACCTGGTGGGCCACGGCGAGAGCAGCGCCCCGGACGACGCGTCGGCCTACACCATGGAGCGCTGCGTGAGCGCGCTGGCGGCGGTGATGGAGGCGTTCGACGCCGCGCCCTTCCACCTGTTCGGCTACTCGATGGGGGGCCGCGTGGGCCTGCACTGCCTGGCGCGCCATCCGCGCCGGGTCCGGCGCGCCGTGCTGCTGGGGGCGAGCCCGGGCGTCGCCGACGCCGGCCTGCGCGAGGCGCGGCGACGTGCCGACGAGGAGCTGGCGCGCAGCATCCTGCGCGACGGCGTTCCGGCCTTCGCCCGCCGCTGGGCCGCGCATCCGCTGTTCGCCTCGCAGGCGAAGCGGCTCGCGATCGCGGAGCGCGAGCGGCTGGATCGCGAGCGGTGCGCGCAGCGCGCCGTCGGCCTGGCCAACTCGCTGCGGGGCATGGGAGCCGGCGCCCAGGCTCCCCTCCACCAGAGCCTGCCGCGCCTCGACGTGCCGCTGCTGCTGCTGGCCGGCTCCGACGACCCGAAGTTCCAGGCGATCGCCGAGGAGATGGCCGCCCGGCTTCCCGCGGCAGAGGTCGCCTTCGTCCCCGAGGCGGGCCACGCCGCCCACCTCGAGAACCCGGACGCGGTCGCGCAGCTCGCGACGCGCTTCTTCACGAACCGGGAACCCCCGACCCACGAGGTACGCACATGAGTGTCGATTGGAAGACGGTGAAGAGCTACGAGGACATCCGCTTCGAGCGGAGCGAGGACGGCATCGCGAAGATCACGATCTGTCGCCCGGAGGTGCGCAACGCGTTCCGCCCGCGCACGCTCTTCGAGCTGATCGACGCCTTCGCCCGCGCTCGGGAGGACGCCGGCATCGGCGTGATCCTCTTCACCGGCGAGGGCGACGAGGCCTTCTGCTCCGGCGGCGACCAGAAGGTGCGCGGCGACGCGGGCTACGTCGGCGACGACGGCGTGCCGCGGCTCAACGCCCTCGACCTCCAGCGCGTGATCCGCACGATCCCCAAGCCGGTGATCGCGCTGGTGGCCGGCTACGCCATCGGCGGCGGTCACGTGCTGCACCTGATCTGCGATCTCACCATCGCCGCCGAGAACGCCCGCTTCGGCCAGACCGGTCCCCGGGTCGGGAGCTTCGACGCGGGCTTCGGCGCCTCGTACATGGCGCGGGTGATCGGCCAGAAGCGCGCGCGGGAGATCTGGTACCTGTGCCGCCAGTACGACGCGAAGCGCGCCTACGAGATGGGCCTGGTGAACGAGGTCGTGCCCACCGCCGACCTGGAGGCCGCAGGCGTCGAATGGGCGCGCGAGATCCTGACCCACAGCCCCATCGCGATCCGCTGCCTCAAGGCCGCCTTCAACGCCGACTGCGACGGCCAGGCCGGACTCCAGGAGCTGGCCGGCCACGCGACGCAGCTCTTCTACATGACCGAGGAGGCGCAGGAGGGTCGCGACGCGTTCGTGGAGAAGCGCGCGCCCGACTTCTCGGTCTTTCCGTGGCGGCCGTAGGATCGGCGGCCGCCACCGCGGAGCCGTCGGGCTGGCGCGTCTGGTGGCTGGCCGCCCGGCCGCGCACGCTGCCGCTCGCCGCCGCCCCGGTGGCGGTGGGCTGCGCGCTGGCGCTGGCCCGCGGCGGCTTCCGGCCGCTGCCCGCGGCGGCGGCGCTGCTCGGCGCCGTGCTGCTCCAGGTCGCGGCGAACTTCGCCAACGACGTGTTCGACGCCGAGCACGGCGCCGACGGACCGGATCGCATCGGTCCGGAGCGGGCCGTGCAGAGGGGCTGGCTCACTCCGGCGGAGATGCGCGCCGGGGTGGTCTGCGTGCTGGCCCTCGCCGCCGGCGTGGGCTCGTACCTGGTGTGGGTGGGAGGCTGGCCGATCCTCGCGCTGGGCGTGCTGTCGATGCTGGCGGCGGTCGCCTACACCGGCGGGCCGTTTCCCCTCGGCTACCGCGGGCTGGGCGACGTCGCCGTCTTCGGCTTCTTCGGACCGGTCGCGGTCTGCGGAACGGTCTGGGTGCAGACCCTGGGCGTGACGCCGATCGACCTGCTGGCGGCGGTGCCGGTGGGCGCGCTGGCCACCGCCGTGCTGGTGGTGAACAACGTGCGCGACGTGGCGAGCGACGGTCGCGCCGGCAAGCGCACGCTGGTGGTCCGCTGGGGCCGCCGCGCCGGAGTGGTCGAGTACGCGGTGCTGCACGCCGTGGCCCAGCTCGTTCCGCTGGCGCTGTTCGTCGCCGGCAGCGCCTCGGCGTGGGTACTGGTCTGCGGGGTGACGGCGCCGCGCGCGCTGTCGCTGGTCCGCACGCTGGCGCGCCACGCGGACGGCGAGGTGCTGAACGGCTGCCTGGCGTCGACCGCGCGGCTGGGCCTGCTCCACGCGCTGCTGTTCGCGGGAGGGCTCTGCGCGTGAGGCTTCCGGGGCTGCTGCGCGCGCGCGTCGCTCCCGTCGCGCTTCCGCTCTGCCGGCCCCTGGCGACGGCCCACGGCCCGATCGCCCTTCGGGAGGGATGCGTGCTGGAGCTCGACGCGGGGGACCTCGCCGGCCATGCCGATGCGCTGCCGCTGCCCGGCTTCGGCCTCGAGAGCCCCGAGGCGCTGCCGAAGGGGCTCCTGCTGGGCCTCGAGGCGCTGCGTCGTGCCCGTCCGCCGGACCTGGCGGCGGCGCTCGACGTGGTGGAGACGGCGACCCGCGACCACCGCTGCGCGCGGGCGGCCCTCGACGTGGCGCTCCACGACCTGTGTGCCCGTGCGGCGGACGCACCGGTGGCCGAGCTGCTGGGCGCGGCGCGCTCGCGCGTCGCGGTCGCCGGGCTGGTGCCGGACGCGGACGCCGACGCCGCCGTCCGCGAGGCCCGCCGCCTGCTGCGCGCCGGCTTCGGCACGCTCAAGCTGAAGGTGGGCCGCGCGCCGCTCGCCGTCGACGTGGGCCGCGTCGCCGCGGTGCGCGCCGCGGCGGGTCCCGGGGTCCGCCTGCGGCTCGACGCGCACCAGGCCTGGTCCGCGGGCGAGGCGCGACGGGCGCTCGAGCGCCTGGCCGGGTCCGCCCCCGAGTGGATCGAGGAGCCGTTGCGCGATGCGTCGCCGCCGGCGCTGGCGGCGCTGCGTCGCGTGTCGCCGGTTCCGCTGGCCGCCGACGAGTCGGCCGGCGACGCGGGGGCGCTGCGCGCGCTGCTGGATGCGTCGGCCGTCGACGTGCTGGTCGTGAAGCCGATGGCGACGGGCGGCCTGCGCGCAGCGAATCGCATCCTCGCCGTCGCGCGAGCAGCCGGCCTTCGCACGCTGGTGACGAGCTTCCTCGACTCGGCGCTGGGGGGCGCGGCGGCGCTGCACCTCGCGGCGACCCTGCCCGCGGAGGCGCCGGTGGCCGGCCTGGCCACCGATCGTCTGCTGGCGGAGGACGTGGCGACGCTTCCCCCGGTGGAGGGTGGATCGCGGCGGCTGCCCGACGCGCCGGGCCTGGGGGTCGTGCCGTCCGCGGAGCGCCTGCGCGCGCTGGGCTGCGGGCCGGTGCAGGAGGTCGCGCTCGCGTGATCGCGACGGACTGGCTCGGGGAGCGCGCGCGGCGCACGCCCGACGCGACGGCGATCGTCCATGCCGGGCGCACGCTCTCGTGGGCGGAGCTCGACGCGCAGGCGTCGCGGCACGCGGCGTCGCTGCGGAGCGAGGGCGTCGTCGGCGGCGAACGGGTGGGCCTCCTCTGCGGCGACGGCCCCGCGTTCGCGGCCTGGGTGCACGGCATCGAGCGCGCCGGCGCCGTGCTCGTGCCCCTGAACCGGCGCTGGGCCGCGCCGGAGCTCGACCGGGCGCTGGCCCACGCCCGGGTGGGACGCCTCGTCCACGACCCGGCCCACGCGGACCTGGCCGGGAGGCTCGCCGTTCCACGCGAGCGCCGCGGCATCGCGTCGGCCCCGGCGCCCAGTACGCGCTTCGATCGCCTGCGTTCCGCCGACGACCCGTTCGCCGTCCTGTTCACGTCGGGGACGACCGGCCGGGCCAAGGCGGCCGAGCTCAGCCGCGGCGGCTTCTTCTGGAGCGCGGTGGCGAGCGCCTTCCACCTGGGCGCGCTCCCCGGCGATCGCTGGCTGGCGTGCATGCCGCTCTTCCACGTGGGGGGACTCTCGATCCTGACGCGCAGCGTGCTGTGCGGATCGGCGGTCTGCGTCCACGGCCGCTTCGATGCGGAGGCGGTGGACGCGGCGCTCGACGCCGACGGCATCACGCTCGTCTCGCTGACGGCGACCATGCTCCAGCGGCTGCTGCGCGTGCGCGGCGAGCGCCCGGCCCCGGCCGGTCTGCGCGCGGTGCTGCTGGGCGGGGGCCCGTGTCCCGCGCCGCTGGTCGAACGGGCGCGGGCCCGGGGCTTTCCCGTCGCGCCGACCTACGGGCTGACCGAAGCCTGCTCCCAGGTGGCGACGCGGCCGCCGGGCGCGCCGTCCGAAGCGGGGCTCGTGCCGCTTCCGGGGACGCAGCTGCGCATCGCCGCCGACACGGGCCACGACGCGAACGCCGGCGAGGTCGGCGAGATCCTGGTGCGCGGTCCGACGCTGATGCGCGCCTACCTCCACGACGCGCAGGCGACCGCGCAGACCCTGCGCGACGGCTGGCTGCACACCGGCGACCTGGGTCGGCTCGACGCGGAGGGCGGCCTCCACGTGGTCGACCGCCGCTCGGACCTGATCGTGTCGGGCGGCGAGAACGTCTATCCGGCCGAGGTCGAGCAGGTGCTGCTCGCCCACCCGGCGGTGGCAGAGGCGGCGGTGGCGGGGGTGGACGACGCCGAGTTCGGCCGCCGGCCGGCGGCGTGGTGGGTGCTCCGGCCGGGCGCGCGGGCCGACGCCGGCGACCTGCGCCGCTTCTGCCGCGAACGGCTCGCCGGCTACAAGGTTCCGGTCGCCTTCCACCGGCTCGAGGCGCTGCCGCGCGACGGCGCGGGCAAGCTGCTGCGACGCCGCCTGGCGCCGACGGAAGGGCGCGCTAGCGGCCCGGCGCCAGCGCCTTGACCAGCGGGCGCGTCCAGACCGACTGGGCCAGCGGGTCGAGCAGGCGATACAGGCGTCCCGAGACGTGGACCGGACGCCCCGCCTCGACCGCCTCGATCCCCTCGCGCACCACCACGTCGGCGTCGTACCACAGGAAGTCCGGCAGCCCGTTCTTCATCTCCATGAGTTCCGCGCTCTCGTGGAACTCGGTGTGGGTGAAGCCCGGACACAGGGCGCTGACGTGGACGCCGCTGCCCTTCAGGTCGAGGGCCAGCTCCTCGGAGAGGGCGACCAGGTAGGCCTTGGACGGTCCGTAGTTGGACCCGGCCGGGCGGGCCAGGCGTCCGGCGAAGGACGACACGTTGATGACGCGCCCGAAGCCCCGTTCGCGCATGGGCGGGACGAAGCGGTGGACCATCTGCGCGACGGAGATCATCATCAGCTCGAGGAAGTCGGCCTGCGCCTGCCAGTCGCGATCGTCGAGCAGGTGCGGACCGGCGGCGCCCGCGTTGTTCACCAGCCAGTCGACGCGGATGCCGCGCTCCGCGGCGAAGGCCTCGATGGCCGCCGGCGCCTCGCGGCGGGACAGGTCGGCGGGGAAGACGGTCGCCTCGACGCCGTGCTGCTGGGAGAGCTCGCCGGCCAGCTCCTTCAGCCGCTCCTCGCGTCGCGCCACCAGCAGCAGGTCGACGTCGCGGGCAGCCAGCTGCCGTGCGAACTCGACGCCGAGTCCGGCGGAGGCTCCGGTGACGAGCGCGGTCCTTCTCATGACGTCTCCTGTCGGGCGCCGCCCCAGTATGTCACGGCGACAGGTGGGCGGCGACGCGCCCGGCCACGCTCTCGGCGATCAGCCGGTGGCCGCGGGCGCCCGGGTGGATCGCGTCGTCCGGGTGGCGGCGCAGCGCGCGGAGCCCGACGGCCCGGAAGGGCTCGAGCAGGTCGACCGACTCGAAGCCCACGCGCGCCGCCTCGTGCAGGGCGATGTCGTGGGCCGCCTGGTGGGCATAGCCCTGCGCGCCTTCTTCGAGCCAGGGCACGATCGCGACGATCAGCGGGATCCGCCGCGACTCCGCCAGCGCGGCGAGCCGGCCGAAGGCGAAGCGCAGCCGGCCCACCTTGTCCGGGTCGCGGTACCAGTGGGAGGGATGGGCCGCCCCGGCGCCGTCCATCAGTGCGCGCAGGCGGGCGTCGCCGTCGACGTCGGCGATGCGGCCCGCGTGGCTGCGGCGGAACGCCTGGGGATCGTTCACCCGCTCCATCCAGCTGGCGTGGTGCAGACGCGAAAGGCGGCTGCGCACGAACTGGCCCAGGGCCGTGGCGCGGAGCCAGCTTCCGCGCGTCGCGAGGAGCGCCTCGATGTACTCGAGGTTCGTGCTCACCACGGCGATGTCGTTCAGGCAGTAGACGAGCACGATCGCGTCGGGCGCCAGCGCGAGCCCGCGGGTCTCGAGCAGCGCCGCCTCCTGGAGGGTGTCGAAGCCGCCGACGCCCAGGTTCACCACCTCCGCCGCCCGGCCGCGCTCGGCGAGCAGGCGCGCCAGCTGGCTGGACACCACGTCGTCTTCGGCCACGCCGTTGCCGAAGGCGATCGAGTCGCCGAGCACCAGCACGCGGGGCCCGGCGCCGTCGGCCGCCAGCTCCGGTCCGCGGAAGCCGTGGGCGTTGATGCGGACCTCGGTTCCCCAGAAGCGGCCGGACGCGCCGGGCACCAGCTCGTAGCGCAGGCGCGGATCGTCGGACGGACGCAGGATCAGCTGGCGCCCCGGTCCGAGGACCGCGACCGGGTCCCAGCCCACCGCGCGCAGACCCAGCTCCAGGCCCAGCAGCACCACGGTGGCGGCCGCGACGAGCAGGGCGAAGCTTCCGAGCCAGCGGGTCACGTCGTTTCTCCCGAGCGCCGCGAACGTTGCGCCGCGGCCACGCACGTCGCGGTCCTGCAACGCCCGGTCGGTTTGCGCCGCGCCACGGCGGCGTCGGGCCGTGGGCACGGGCGTTGCAGTCTATCTCGGCACACTCCAACCCGAGGTCTACGATGTCCAAGAAAGAGATCGCACTCTGGCTCGTGCTGGCCGACTTCGTCGCGCTGACCGTCTACGCCGTCGCCACCCAGGGCTACTTCGCCTTCGTGCCGCTGGCCTGGGAGTTCGCCACGTCGAGCGCCTGGGGCGCGCAGATCCTGGTCGACTTCCTGCTGGCGCTGGCGGTGGCCCTGGGCTTCCTGGTCGCCGACGCGCGGCGCCAGGGGCTTTCCTGGTGGCCGTTCGTGGCGCTCACCCTGACCCTCGGCTCGATCGGTCCGCTGGCCTACCTGGTGTTCCGCGAGCGGGCGCTGGCCGGCGCCGGCGAGCGCCGCCGGGAGCCGGCGGTCCAGCCGGCCTGATCGGCGCCCTCCGCTCCCGCCGCTCCGGGCCGGTGGCAGCGCCGGCGGCCCGGGGCGCGGCCTCTTGCCAAGCGCCGCGGATGACCCTACATAGCGCGTCGACCGCGGCACCGGGCACGAGGCCAAGGCGGCGCAGACCCGGGCTCCCGCGATCGCACCGCGAGCACGCAAGCCCATGGCGGAGAACCCCGCCCCTGCGTCGCGTCCCCGCACGCTCGGACCGGTGTCCGACCTCGAGTCGCACCTGCCGTCCGAATGGTGGCGCACGCTCTTCAACGCCCTCTACCTGAAGACCGACGGCGACGTCGTCGAGAACGCCGAGAACACGGCGGCGGAGGTGGACGCCCTGGTGGCGGCCGCCGGCCTGGAGCCGGACCACCGCATCCTCGACCTGTGCTGCGGCCAGGGGCGGCACGCGCTGGAGCTGGCGCGCCGCGGCTTCGCGCAGGTGGCGGGCCTGGATCGCTCGCGCGCCCTGATCCGCCTGGCGCGCAGCCGCGCGCGCAAGGAGGAGCTGCCGGTCCGCTTCCACGAGGGCGACGCGCGGCGTTTCCGCCTGCCGGCGGACTCGTTCGACTGCGTGGCGATCCTCGGCAACTCCTTCGGCTACTTCGAGGACGGCGAGGACGACCTGGGCGTGCTCGAGGCGGCGGCGCGGGTGCTGCGCGAGGGCGGGCGCCTGGTGCTCGACCTGGCCGACGGGGCCTGGCTGCGCGATCACTACGAGCCGCGCTCGTGGGAGTGGATCGATCGCGAGCAGTTCGTGTGCCGCGAGCGGAGCCTGGCGTCCGACGGTCTGCGGCTGGTGTCCCGCGAGGTGGTCGTGCACGCCGAGCGCGGCGTGATCGCCGACCAGTTCTACGCGGAGCGCCTGTACACGGCTGCCTCGATCACCGAGCTGCTGGAGCGCGCCGGATACCACGGGGTCGAGGTGTCGAACGGCACGGCCACCCGGTCGGATCGCAACCAGGACCTGGGCATGATGGCCCACCGGCTGATCGTGTCGGCCCGGGTGCCGCGGCCGCGCCCCGTCGCGAAGCCGCTGGTGCCGTTCCCCGACGTGACCGTGCTGCTCGGCGACCCGACACTGCCCGACCCGGTGAAGCACGGCGGCCGCTTCAACCCGGAGGACCTGGAGACGGTCGAGCGCATGAAGCGGGCGCTTTCCGAGCTGCCCGGCTTCCGCTTCACCTACCTGGACCGCCACGCGGACCTGCTCGAGCGGCTGCGCGCCGCCCCGCCGGCCTTCGTGCTGAACCTGTGCGACGAGGGCCTGGGCAACGACGCCCTGCGCGAGCTTCACGTGCCGGCGCTGCTGGAGGCGCTCGGCGTCCCCTACACCGGTGCCGGTCCCGCCTGCCTGGGCCTCTGCTACGACAAGGCCTTCGTGTCGGCCATCGCGCGCACCCTCGAGGTGGCCGTCCCCGACGAGACGCTCTTCGACCCGGCCGATCGCGGCGCGACGCTGCCGAGCGTCTTCCCCGCCCTGGTCAAGCCGGTGTGGGGCGACTCGAGCATCGGCATCCCGCAGCAGGCCGTGGTGCGCGACGCCGAGGAGCTGGTGGAGCGCATCGCCGCCCTGCGCGCGTCGCTGCCCGGCGTCCCGCTGCTGATCCAGGAGTTCCTGACCGGTACCGAGTACACGGTGGGCGTGATCGGCAACCCGGGCGTGGCCCACGAGGTGCTGCCCCTGCTGGAGGTGGACTACGACGGGCTCGACGAGGGGCTTCCGCACATCCTCTCCTACGAGTCCAAGTGGGACCCGGACTCGCCGTTCTGGAAGCAGATCCGCTACGTGGAGAGCCGGGCTCCGGCCGAGCTGGCCAACCGTATGATCGACGCCGCGCTGCTGCTGCACCGCCGGCTCGGCTGCCGCGACTACGCCCGCTTCGACTTCCGCCTCGACGCCGCGGGAACCCCGAAGCTGCTCGAGGTGAACCCCAACCCGGGCTGGTGCTGGGACGGCAAGCTCAACCTGATGGCCGGGATGGCGGGCTGGAGCTACGCCGACCTGCTCCATCGCATCCTCACCGCGGCGCAGGAGCGGGTGCTGGCCGAGCGCGAGGAGCGCCGCCCGGCCGTTCCCGATCCGGCTGCCCCGGCTCTCGCGGCCTCCTAGGACGGCGCCGTTGGCGGACCCGGCCTCCGAGGATCTCGAGGTGATCGTCGGCGAGGGCGGCGACGGGCTGCCCTTCTCGAAGGGGCTCCTGTCGCGCTCGCTGCTGGCGACGGCGCTCGACACCCCCGAAGCGCTGGCGGTGGCGCGGGCGATCGAGCGCGAGCTGCGCGGTCGCGGCGCCGGCACGATCACCCGCGAGGAGTTGCGCGCGCTGGCCCACCGCACGCTGCGCGAGCGGGTGGGCGACGAGATGGCGGAGCGCTACCTGCTGTGGCGGCGCTACCAGGAGCCGGAGCGGCCCGTGGTGCTGTTGCTGATGGGGACCTCGGGCGTCGGCAAGAGCTCGATCGCCCTGGAGGTGGCGCACCGGCTCGGCATCGGACGCGTGCAGTCGACCGACTCGATCCGCGAGATGATGCGCATCATGCTGCTGCCCGAGCTGGTGCCGGCGATCCACGCGTCGTCCTACGACGCCTACCGCCGGCTTCCCTACGAGGCGGGCCGGCCGCACTCGGTGATCGACGGCTTCCGCGCCCAGGCGGTGGCCGTCTCGGTCGGCGTGCGCGCGTTCATCGACCGCACCGTGTCCGAGGGGCTGAACCTGGTGATCGACGGCGTGTCGATCGTGCCGGACCTGCTCGACCTGAAGGCCTACGAGGATCGCGCGGTCGTGGTGCCCGTGCTGATCGCGACGCTCGACGAGGAGACGCTGCGCGGACGCTTCGTGGCGCGCGGCGCCGGGCGGGGTCGCCGCGGTCCCCACCGCTACCTGGAGCACCTCTCCGGCATCCTCGACATCCAGCGTCACCTGCTGGAGCAGGCGCGTTCCCACGGCATCCCGATCGTGGACAACGTGTCCTTCGACGGGTCGGTGCGCGCCGTCCTGGGTCACCTGATGCAGGCGCTGCGCCGGGCGAGCGGCGCGTGACGCGCGACGCGGGCACGCGGCGCGGCGCCCGGACCCGGCTGCGCTACAGCCGCATCCCGATCCTCGCCGGCGCCGACCTGACCACCCGGCGCATCGCCATGATGGAGGCGCGCAGCGGTCGGCCCGGACCGACGCTCTGGATCACCGCCGGCGTCCACGGGGACGAGGTGGGGGGCGTGGTGGTGGTGCAGGAGGTGTTCCGCCGGCTGCGGCGGGAGCTGGCGCGGGGTCGGGTGCTGGCGATCCCGCTGCTCAACCCGTTCGGCTTCGAGACCGGGAGCCGGCCGATCCCCGCCACCGGCGAGGACCTGAACCGCGCCTTCCCGGGCGATCCGGGCGGCAGCTTCGCGGAGCGCGTCGCCCATCTCGCCCACGCGCGCATCCGCGCCGCCGCGCCCGACCTGGTGCTCGACCTGCACAACGACTGGATCCGCTCGATCCCCTACGCACTGCTCGATCCGCGTCCGGCGTCGGCGGAGGGCAGGGACGCCCGGCGCCGGGCGCGCGCGGCGGCGCTCGCCAGCGGTCTGCCGGTGGTGGACGAGCAGGAGGAGGGCGTCTCGCGGGCGGAGCTGCGCTCGACGCTGTCGGGCAGCCTGCTCGAGTGCGGCGTTCCCGCGCTGACCTTCGAGCTGGGGGCGGCCCAGGCGGTCGACGAGGCGAACGTGCAGGCGGGCGTGCGCGCCGTCTGGCGGACGATGCGGCACCTGGGCCTGGTCGACGGCGCGCCGCCGCAGGACGCGAACGACGGGGGCGCGGCGGCTCCGCCCGGCTACCGGGGCCGGGTGCTTCGCTACTCGCACCGTCCCTTCCCGTCGTGCTCGGCGATCGTGCGCTTCGAGGTGGCTCCCGGGCAGGTGGTCCGGGCCGGCGCGCCCCTGGCCACGCTGGTCGACGTCTTCGGAAGGCGCGTCGAGAGGCTGCACGCGGAAGGCGACGCCCTGGTGCTGGGCCACGCCGACACCTCGCTGGCGGTCCCCGGCGCACCGGTGGTAGCGCTGGCGACGCGGCGTCCGGCTCAGCGCGCGTGAAGGCTTCGCCACGCGCCGCCGGCGAGCGCGAGGGTCGCGAGCCACGCCAGCGCCGGCGACAGGGCGGGGACGTTCGGCGGAAAGGTAGCCCGCCAGGTGCGGCTGCCGCCGGCCGTGGCGCCGTAGAACACCAGCGTGTTGCCGCTCAGCGAGTCGGGCTTCATCTGGAGCAGCGTGGCGGTCTCGCCCGCGATCGGCGTGGCCGTGCTGGCCAGCCGTTCGATCGTACTGCCGTTCCAGAGGAAGACGCCGGGGCCGTCTCCGTCCGGCGCAATGAAGGCGACCCGCCCCGCGTCGATGGACGGGAAGGCCTGCCCCAGCCCGATCACGTTGACGCTGCCGAAGGTCCCGGAACCAGGCGAGGCATCGCCCGGGTTCACGATGGCCTGGAGCGTGGCGCCGTCCCAGTGGTAGAGCCCCGAGTTGGACGCCCCGTCCTGGCCCACCACGACGGCCTCGTCGTCCGCCGCGTTCACCAGCCAGAAGCGGGAGAACGTCCCGGTTCCGCCGGGGATCGGCGTCGTCTGATCGGCGATGAGCGTCAGCGTGCTCGACTCGAGCGAGAAGAAGCCGAAGTTGCTGCCGCCGTCGCTGGCGGTGAAGTAGAAGCGGCTGCCGTCGAGCGCGTAGCCCTGGAGGTCGGCGAAGCTGCCGGCGCCGCCTGGGTAGGTGTCGGTGGTGTCGACCAGCTTCGAGAGCGTGCCCGCATCCCACAGGTAGAAGCCGCCCAGCCCCGCGCCGTCACCTCCCGGGAAGACGACGCGGCCCGAGTCGAGCCGCGGCGCGCCCACCGCGGTCACGAACCCCCCGAAGACCGCGCCGCCCGAGTCGGGGATGGTGGTGGTGCCCTTCTTCGCCACCAGGAACCAGGTGCCCCCGCTGCGCACCCAGACGCCGTCGCCGTTCACGTCGGCGGCGCGGATCGCGATGTCGCTGCCCTCGATCGACGGACCTCCGAAGGCGCCGGAGACGAGCGAGGTGCTCACGATGTTGCCCGGCAGGATCGGCGGCAGGACGGTCGAGAGGGTGCCGCCATCGTCGAGAAGCAGCTGGTGACCGGCGCAGGCCGTCGTCGTGGGATGGTAGACGATGGGCCCGCCGTCGACGGCGGGTGAGTCGGTGTCGCCGATGGGGCAGGTAGGGTGGCCGGGCCACAGGGCGGCCGGGTCGGCGAGCCGTTCGATCACGACCGTGGCCCCGGACGGCGAGGCGAGGGCAAGGGTCGCCAGACAGCACAGCAGGGTGGAGCGCAGCATCGGTGCACTATACCAGCGGGCGGAAGCCGGGCGTGGAGCCGACGAGCGGACTCGAACCGCTGACCTGCTCATTACGAGTGAGCTGCTCTACCAGCTGAGCTACGTCGGCGTCCGGGCTCCGGAGCCTCGATGGACGGGGGCGGAATCTAGCCGTGGGGAAGGGCGGCTGCCAGAAGCCCTCCCGTTCCGCCGCCGACCGGCCGACAAGGGTTTGACGCCCGCTCCCCGGCATATCTACGATGGGCCATGGAGCGGACTGGAGGCACGCGCTTGCCGATCCTGCCGATCGTCGACCTGTTGATCCTGCTGGCCAGCGGAAGCCTGGTGGTCGGCTTCCTGTTGAAGGCGGTCGCCCTCGCCACGATCTACCGGCCCACGCTGCTCGGCTTCTCGCCGGCCGACTTCGTGCTGATCGCCGGCATCTGCATGCTGCTGGCGCTGGTGATGGTCGCGCGGACCTGGCTCAAGCTGCACGAGCCCAGCCTGCTCGCGCTCCAGAGCCGCCTGCGTCACGAGCAGGCGCGCCAGCACGCGCTGGACGTGGAGCACGCCAGCAAGGCAGACGAGGCGCCGACCGCCAGGGCGGCCGGTGCGGGACGTTCCTAGTCGTCCGTCCGGGCCGGGCTGCTAGCGGCGGACGAGGCTGATGGCCGAGAGGGCCATCTCGCGGTAGAGCTCGACCGAGCTCGCGAGGATCATCTGGGCCCGGCTGCGTGCCTTGAGGATCATGTCGGTCTCCTTCGACCGGTATGTCGCCTCGAAGGCCCCGTACGTGTCACGGCGAACCCATCCGACCCAGCTTTCCGTGCGCTCGGTGCGCCGTCGCCCGATCTTCGTGCCCCGCGGGTGTCGATCTGAGGCCATTTCACCCCCCTCGATTCGCTGGTGGCGCCGCCCGCGGGGGCTAACCTGCCCCTCGTGCCTGCGGACGAGACCTCCAGCGGACCGGCAATCCATCGGCAGATCTGGGTGGATGGTGAATACCTTCCGTGGGAGAAGGCGACGGTCCACGTGCTCTCCCACAGCCTCCAGCGGGGCTCGCTGATCTTCGACTACATGAGCGTCCACGAGACGCCCCGCGGCCCGGCGGTGTTCCGGCTGCCCGAGCACGTCGATCGCTTCCTCGACTCGGCGGGGCTGGTGGGTCTGCCGCTCGGTCGCTCGGCCGACGAGCTGCGCTAGGCCGTGCTGGAGACCGTGGCCCGCAACCCGGGCGCCCGGGCGGTGAAGATGAGCGCCTACCTGGCGTCGATCGAGGTGGACGTGGTGCCGCTCGACGACCACGTGACCGTCGCCATCGCCGCCTACGATCCGCAGGCCGACGTCAACGCCCACAAGGCGCGGCCCGCCCACCGCCCGAAGACGCTGCGCCTGTGGATCGAGAAGACGGTGCGCAACCGGCGCAAGGACATCGTGCCGCCCCAGGCCAAGGTGGCGGCCAACTACACCTCGCCCATGTGGGCCAAGTGGAACGCGCGGCGCCGCGGCTACGACGAGATCCTGCTGATCGACGAGCAGGGCCACGTGGCCGAGGGACCCACCACCAACGTCTTCCTGGTCGACCAGGCCGGCACGCTGGTGACGCCCGAGGAGGAGGCGGTGCTGCTCGGCGTGACGCGCCGCTCGATCCTGGAGATCGCGCGGAGCGAGGGCATCCCGGTCAAGGAGGCCGCGGTCTCGCCGGAGGACCTGTTCGCCGCGTCCGAGGTGTTCCTCACCGGCACGACCGCCGGCGTGTGGCCGGTGGAGTCGGTGGACGACCGCAAGATCGGCGGGGATCCGCCCGGACCGGTCGCGCGCCGGCTCGCGGCGCGCTTCCGCCGGGTCATCGCCGGCGAGGACGAGGAGTTCGCCTCCTGGCTGACCTACGTGGGCGAGCGCTAGCGTCGCCCGGCCATGCGCGTCCTCTCCGGCAGCCAGCCCTCGGGCGAGAACCTGCACCTGGGCAACTACTTCGGCGCGATCCGCCAGCAGATCGCCCTGGCCGAGCAGCACGAGGCGCTGCTCTTCATCGCCGACTACCACTCGATGACCTCGGTGCGCGACGGGACGAAGCGTCGCGAGTTCACGCGGGCGGTCGCCCTCGACTACCTGGCCTGCGGGCTGGATCCGGAGCGCACCGTGCTGTTCCGCCAGTCGGACGTGCCCCAGGTGACCGAGCTGGCGTGGCTGCTGTCGACGGTCACCCCCATGGGCCTGCTCGAGCGCGGACACGCCTACAAGGACCGCATCGCCCAGGGCCAGCCGTCGGACCACGGCCTGTTCGCCTACCCGGTGCTCCAGGCCGCCGACATCCTGCTCTACCGCTCCGACCTGGTGCCGGTCGGCCAGGACCAGAAGCAGCACATCGAGATGGCGCGCGACATCGCCCAGCGCTTCAACAACACCTACGGCGACGACCTGCTGGTGCTGCCCGACCCCTACATCCCGGACGAGGTGGCGGTGGTGCCCGGCACCGACGGCCGCAAGATGAGCAAGAGCTACGGCAACACCATTCCCATGTTCGCGGCGCCGAAGGCGGTGAAGAAGGCGGTGATGGGCATCGTCACCGACTCGACGCCGGTGGAGGACCCGAAGGACGTGAGCCACCCGGTGTTCCAGCTGTGGGCGCTGCTGGCCGACGCCGACGAGAAGGCCGAGCTCTTCGAGCGGGCGAAGCGCGGCGGCGTGGGTTACGGCGACGTCAAGAAGGACCTGCTGGCCCGGGTGAAGGCCCACTTCGAGCCCATGCAGGAGCGCCGCGAGCAGCTGGCCGCGAACCCGGCGCAGGTCGAGGAGATCCTGGCCGACGGCGGCCGCCGCGCGCGGGCAATCGGCGTCCCGGTGCTCGAGGCCTGCCGCGACGCCGCCGGGCTGGGTGCCGGCTAGCGCGTGAAGGGCTGGAGGCGCACCCGCACCTCCTCGGCGCTGGCGATCCGGTCCTCGGCCTTCTTGGCCATCATCTGCTCGATCAGCACCACGAACTCCTCGGGGACGTCGGGCGCCAGGTCGCGCAGGTCCGGCGGGGCGGTGTGGCGGTGGTGGAAGGCCACGTCGCCGTCCTTGAAGGGGACGCTCCCCGAGAGCAGCTCGTAGAGCGTCACGCCCAGCGCGTACAGGTCGGCGCGCCGGTCGACCGTCTCGCCGGCGCTCTGCTCCGGCGCCATGTAGTAGGGCGTGCCGCCGATCACGGTGGTCGCGCGGCGCACCTCCTCGACCATCTTCGCCAGTCCGAAGTCCATCACCTTCACCAGCTTCTTGTTGGTGAAGAAGAGGTTCGCCGTCTTGATGTCGCGGTGGACGATGCCCTGCTCGTGGGCGTAGTGGAGCCCGGTGGCCACCTGCCCGCCCAGCTTCGCCACGTGGGCCGGCGCCAGGCTTCCGCGCTGGCTGAGCACGCGCTGGAGCGGCATGCCCTCCAGCAGCTCCATGGTCAGGTAGAAGGTGTCGCCCTCCTGGCCGGCGTCGAACAGGGTGACGATGTTCGGGTGGTTCAGCGCGGCCGCGGCGCGCGCCTCGCGCAGGAACAGCTCGACCGCCTTCGGGTGGTTGCGCAGGTTGTCGGGCAGGCGCTTGAGCGCCACGACGCGACCGAGCCGGCGGTCGCGGGCGCGGAACACCACGCCCATGCCGCCGCGCCCCAGCTCCTCCAGGATCTCGTAGCGGAACTCCTGGCTGAAGGCGGTGGCGCCGGGCACGCCGGGAGCGGCCGACACCTCGGCCTCCTGGCTCGCGCGCTTGCGCAGACCCTCGATGCGTCCGGCCAGCTTCGGGTAGGCCGGATCCTGCTGGCGCAGGCGCTCGAGCACCTGGAGTGCGCGCTCGAACTCGCCGACCCCCTCGAGCACGCCGGCCACCCGGTCCAGCCCGCGCGCGTCGAGCTCCTCGTCGCGCCGCGTCGCCAGCAGCTCGTCGATCTTGTGCAGCGCCAGCTCGCCGTGGCCCTGGTCGTGGTAGGCCTCGGCCAGGCGCACGGCCGCCTCCGGGTAGCGCGTCTCGCCCGATCCGACCTTGTTGAGGCACTGGATCGCGCGGGTGCGATCGCCCTGGTCGAGGGCCACCAGGGCGGCCTCGAAGACGTCGCCCTTCTTCTCCAGCGCCTCGATCCAGCGCGAGGTGTCGCCGGCCCGCTTGAAGCAGTCGACGGCGCTGTCGTAGGCGTCGGCGCGGGCGTAGGCGTCGCCGGCGCGCAGGAGCTTCCCCGCCGAGCGGAAGTTCTCGGCGGCACGCTCGTCCTCTCCCACCTTCTCGAACAGTCCGGCCGCCTTCTCGAAGTGGTGGAGCGACTGGTGCAGCTCGGCGGCCTCGCGCAGCTCGCCGGCCGACTCGAAGTGCTTGGCCGCGGTCTCGACCCGGTCCCGGTCCAGGTGGAAGTGGGCGAGCATGCGGTGCGAGGTCTCGGTCTGGCCGTCGCGCTCGAGCGCGCGGGCCGCCGCGGTGACGTACCCGGTAAGGTACGGCTCGAACCCTGGCGGGCAGCCGGTGAAGAGCAGGTGCTCGCGGTTGGCCAGGTCGATGTCCAGGTGCTGGGGCTGGAACGAGTCGATCTCCACCGGCACCTCGCAGACCCGGTCGGCGTGACCGACCACCAGCGTGTGCGTGCCCCGGTCGAGCGAGAAGTGCACGGCGCCGCGGGCGAAGCGCATCGATCCGGGCGCGCCGCGCCGGGCGACCAGCGCGCCCTCCACGCTCTTGCCGTCCCACGAGACGCGCACCTCGACGGGGCAGGCGCGCGGCGACAGGTCGAACTCGACCCGCTGGATCGACTCGCGGGTCGGACGCACCTCGCGCTCGGCGAAGTGGGTCGAGACGATCTCGCCGCCCTCGGTCTCCAGGAAGCCGTCGACCGACACGAAGACGCGGCGGCAGGGGCGGTCGGGGAAGGACGTCTCGCGCGACACCATGTGGTGGGCCGTCCGGGTGGACGCGCCCTGGCGGCGCGCGATCTCGGCCGTCTTCACCCTGCAGGCGCGGTTCGCCGGCGACGCGCGCGGCGCCAGCCGCACGCTGAAGGTGCCGCGCAGCTCGGGCGGGTACTGGAGCAGCACCACCACGTCGCCGGATCCGCGGGCCAGGCGGCCCAGCAGCGCCAGCAGCATGGCGAGCATCGAGACGACCACGCCGATCAGCACCTGGGCGCGCCGCGTGAAACGTCCGGCGGACAGGTCGTCGACGGCGCCGTTCACGAAGCGGGGCAGGCGCTCCGGAGCGGTCTGGGCGAGCCGGGCTCCGCGGGCCACCAGCGAGTCCCAGGTGACCGGCGGCGCGGGCGGCGCCTCCTCGGTCCGGGACTCGGCGCGGGCCGCCTCCTCCTCCCGGTCCAGGAACAGGGCCGCGTCGTCGAGGGTCAGGTCGAGGATCTCGATCTCCTCGTCCGCGAAGACCTCGGGCGCGTCCGCCTGCTGCGCGAAGACGGGTCCGGCGGCGCCGAGAACGGCAGCCAGGACGAGGATATGGATTCGGCGCATACGCATCGCTCCACGATCCTCTTCGGCGGCTCGCGCAGCCGGGTTGAGGAGGGGCCCCCGGGGCTTCCGGACCCCGGGCGCGGCCCTAGGGGCGGGGCGAGGCCCGCTCCAGCAGCGGGGCCAGGTCGAGGCCGCCGGGCAGCGTCCCGAAGGTCGCGGACGGCTGCTCGAGGCGGCCGGCCACGAAGGCGTCCGCCACCGGCGTGGGCGCCCCGCGCACCAGCAGGGAGGCCTGGAGGGCGATGGCCAGCGCCTCGACGGTCCGGCGCGCGCGCTTCTCCGCGTCCTCCGGCCGGGCCAGCAGGCCCTCGACCTCCTCGACCGCCCGATCCAGGGCGGCGTGACCGCCCCGGGCGCTCCGCAGCTCGGTCCGCAGCGCCTCCAGCGACTCGGGCTCGCGCGTCATCGCCCGCAGCACGTCGAGGCACATGACGTTGCCCGATCCCTCCCAGATGGAGTTGACCGGGGCCTCCCGGTAGAGCCGGGGCAGGATCGACTCCTCGACGTAGCCGGCGCCGCCCAGGCACTCCATGGCCTCGTAGATCATGGCGGGCGTGCGCTTTCACACCCAGTACTTCCCGATCGCGGTGGCGATCCGGGCGAAGGCCCCCTCGGCCTCGTCGTCCGACGCGTCGTCGAAGGCGCTGGCCAGCCGCAGCATGAGCGCGGTCGCCGCCTCCACCTCGAGGGCCAGGTCCGCCAGCACGTTCTGCATGAGGGGCTGGAGGACCAGCCGCCGTCCGAACGCCTCGCGCGTCTCGGCGTGGTGCAGCGCCTGGGCCAGCGCCTGGCGCATCAGGCCGGTGCTTCCCGACACGCAGTCGAGGCGCGTGTGCTGGACCATCTCGAGGATGGTGCGGACCCCGCGTCCCTCCTCGCCGACCATGCGCGCCAGCGTCCCGGTGTACTCGATCTCCGACGACGCGTTCGAGCGGTTGCCCAGCTTGTCCTTCAGGCGCTGGATGCGGAAGGGGTTGCGGCTGCCGTCCGGCAGCACGCGCGGCACCAGGAAGCAGGAGAGGCCGCGGTCGGTGTGGGCGAGGGTCAGGAAGGCGTCCGACATGGGAGCCGAGCAGAACCACTTGTGGCCGACCAGGGCGTACTCGGCGCCGGGACCGCCGGCGCCGGACGCAGTGGGTGTCGCGCGGGTGGTGTTCGCACGGACGTCGCTGCCGCCCTGCTTCTCGGTCATGGCCATGCCGACGAGCACTGCGCCCTTCTCCGACGGCGGCACCAGGCGCGGGTCGTAGTCGGTGCCCTGGAGCCCCGGCTCCCACTCTGCCGCCAGGTCCGGCTGGTGGGCCAGGGCGGGGCGGCAGGCGAAGGTCATGGTCAGCGGGCAGCACGAGCCGCTCTCGACCTGCGAGAGCATGCTGTGCAGCGCGGCGCGCGCCGCGAAGGCGCCGCGCCGCCGGCGTCGCCAGGGCAGGTTGTGGACCTCGTGGGCCATCGCCTGGCGCATCACGTCGTGCCAGCCCGGGTGGTACTCGACCTCGTCGATGCGGTGCCCGAAGCGGTCGTGGCTGCGCAGCTCGGGCGCGAAGCGGTTGGCCAGGCGGCCCGACTCGCGGAACGCGGCCGAGCCGGCCAGCTCGCCGAAAGCGGCCAGCTCCGCCTCCGCCCAGCCCGCCGAGGCGACCCGGATGCCCTCGACCAGCGCCCGGTCGGAGCGGTAGAGGTTCACGTCCTCGAAGGGGTCGGGCTGGTTCGAGACCTCGTGGGTGGCGAAGGCGTCCATCGTCGCGATCCTACAACACGCCGGAGCCCTCCCTGCGCACCCGCTCCGCGACCTCGCCCAGCAGCGCCTGCGTCTCGTCCCAGCCGATGCACGGGTCGGTGATGGACACCCCGTAGCGAAGCGACTGCCCGGGGCGCGCGTCCTGGCGGCCCGGGTCCAGGTAGCTCTCGAGCATCAGCCCCAGCAGGCCGCGGGCGCCGCCGTTCGCCGCGTCGAGCACGCTGCGGCAGACGCGCGCCTGGTTGCGCGGGTCTCCCTCGGCGTTGGCGTGGGAGCAGTCGACCAGCACCGACCGGGCCACGCCCAGCTCCGAGGCGTGACGCGCCGCCTTGGCGATCGAGACCTCGTCGTGGTTCGGACCGCCGCGACCGCCGCGCAGCACCAGGTGGACGTCCCGGTTGCCGTGGGTGTGGCGTACCACGCAGCGTCCGTCGTCGGCCAGGGCCGGGAAGGCCTGGGGCGCGGCGGCGGCGCGCATGGCGTGGACCGCCACCTCGACGCCCCCGTCGGTGCCGTTCTTGAAGCCGACCGGGTAGGGCGCGTCGCTGGCCAGCTGGCGGTGGATCGGGCTCTCGCTGGTGCGGGCGCCTACGCCGCCCCAGGCCACCAGGTCGCGCAGGTAGGGAGCGGTGAAGGGCTCGAGCATCTCGGTGGCGCAGGGCAGCCCAAGGTCGTTCACGCGCAGCATCACCTGGCGCGCCGTCGCCAGGCCCAGGCCCACGTCGCAGCTGCCGTCGCGGGCCGGATCGTTCACCAGTCCCTTCCAGCCGACGTGGGTGCGCGGCTTCTCGACGAAGACGCGCATCATGACGAGCAGCGCGTCGGACAGCGTCCCGGCCAGCCGGGCCAGGCGGCGGGCGTAGTCGAGGGCGCCCTCGGGATCGTGGATCGAGCAGGGGCCCACGATCACCGCCAGCCGCCGGTGATCGCGGCCGTGCTGCAGGTCGCGCAGCGCCTCGCGGCCGGCCTGCACCGTCGCGCGGGCGGCGTCCTACGCGGGCAGCGCGCGTCGCATGGCGTCGGGGGCAATGAGCGCCCGCTCGTCGCGGGCCTCGCTTCGGGCTTGGGCCACCTCCAGGTTCGTGGCTCCCTCCATGTCCGGTCTCCTCGTTCCAGGTTGGCGCCGTCGGACCCGCCGGGCGGCGGCGACGGCGCAAAAGAAAGAGCCCCGAGAGGTTCCTCTCGGGGCTCTGGAAAGCTCGATGTGCTGGCGACTAGCTGCGCGCAGACCTCCACGCTCCCGGAGCCCCGGTGGGCCAGGTAAACCAGAAGTAGTAGGAGGTCGCGGAATGCGTCGTGCCGATCACGGCCTGGACTATACCACGGCAGCCGACTTCGCACGCCCTACACTCGCCCGCCTTGCCGCCCCCCCACCCGCATCCCCAGGGCCACCCCCACCCGAGGCCGCTGCCGGCGGCCCACCGCCTGGCGCCCCGGGCCTACTACGGCTGGACCGTCGCCGGCGCGGTGAGCCTGGTCTCGTTCGTGGTGGTGGGCGTGGGCTTCTACGGCCTGGCCGTCTTCCTGGACGCGCTGTGCAGCGAACGCGGCTGGGACCGGACGCAGGTCTCCTTCGCCACCACGCTCTACTTCGTGACCAGCGGCATCGCGGGCACCTGGGTGGGGCGCTCGGTCGATCGCCACGGGCCCCGCGTCTGGATCGGCGCCGGCGCCGTGGTGATGGCGCTCGGCCTGCTGGCGGTGGGTCGCGTCGAGTCGGCCGGACAGCTGGCGCTGGTCTACCCGCTGCTGGCGGTGGGCTTCGCCATGACCGGCGGCGTGCCCACCGGCGCGATCATCACCCGCTGGTTCGTGGCGCGGCGCGCCCGGGCCATGAGCATCGCCATGACCGGCGTGTCGGTGGGCGGGATCGTGCTGGTGCCGTTCATGACCGCGACCATCGCCCGCGACGGTCTGCCGTCGGCGACCCGGCTGCTGGCCGGCCTGGTCGTCGCGATCGTGCTGCCCATGGTGGTGTGGGTGCTGCGCAGCGATCCGGAGAGCCACGGGCTCCGGCCCGACGGGGGCGTCGCGCCGGTCGCCGGCTCCGTCGCGCCGACGGCGGCGTCGCAGCAGCGCGTGTGGACGGTCGGCCAGGCCCTGCGCACGCCCACCTTCTGGCTGCTGGTGCTGGCCTTCGGCGGCATCCTCTTCTGCCAGGTGGGCGCGGCCATGCACCAGCTGTCGCTGCTGCGCCGCCACCTGGACGCCGGCAGCGCCGCGCTGGCGGTCAGCACCACCGCCTTCGGTAGCGTGGTGGCGCGGCTGGTGGTGGGGAGCTTCGCCGACCGGGTGAGCAAGCGGCGGCTCGGGGCCGCGCTGATGGCGCTCCAGGCCCTGGCCCTGCTGGGCTTCGCCGCGGCCGACGGGGCGCTGCCCCTGTTCGCCGTGTCGCTGCTGTTCGGCACCACCATCGGCAACCTGTTCATGCTCCAGTCGCTGCTGGTGGGCGAGCTGTTCGGCATGCGCTCCTTCGGCACCGTGCTGGGCGCGCTCCAGCTCATCACCCAGACCGCCAGCGGCATGGGACCCTGGGCGCTGGGGCTGCTCCACGGCGCCTTCGGCGGCTATCCGCAGGGGCTGCTGGTGCTGGTGGGGATCGCGCTGGCGTCGGCGGTGACGCTGCTGCGCGTCCCGCCGCCGGCCGCGGATCCTCAGGCGACGGCGTCGCGCGGGTCGAAGGGGATCTCCGAGGCCTGACCGCGGCCGAAGGCGCGCCGCTTCGCCTCCTGGGCCTCGGTGATGCGCACCACCACGAAGTAGGCCACCGACGCGGACAGGGCGGCGCACAGGTCGGCGAGCATTCCCGCACCGTGGCCCAGGCGGATCACCTGGGGCGACACCGACGAGCCCACGATGGTGAAGGCCAGCGCTTCGAGCACGAAGTAGGCGACGAACAGGCCCCACCAGACGGCGATGCGACGCGGCGCCGCCACCACCTTCCAGGCCATCGGGTCGCCGGTCGACGGATCGCTCGCCTGCCAGATCTCCTTCACCACCTGGTAGGGCCGCAGGAAGTTCAGCACCGGCACCAGGAAGCCGAGGATCGTCCACTCGCGGCGGTAGCTGAGGCGCCGCGCTCCCAGGGCGCGCACGTTCACCCGTACCCGGTGGAGCCAGGTGAGGAACGATGCGGCGGTGATCGCCAGGATGGTCAGCTGCGCGGTCCACATCCACGAGCCGATCGTGTCGTAGGCGAGCCGCGTCACCGCCTGCACCGCGGTTCCCTCGTCACCCACGAGGCCGAGCCGGATCTCGGAGAAGTCGTAGCCCACCGCGGTCCAGGAGATGGCCGCGGAGATCATGAACAGCACGCCCAGCGCGCGCACGCTGCGTCGGGTCGGGACGAAGGGGGGGAGCAGGGACTCGTGTTCGTTCATGCGCGGCTCTCCAGCTGGCGGAAGCGTTCGCAGGCCACCGCGGCGACGGCGGCCTGGAGGTTGTAGGAGGCGATGAAGCCGGACATGGGAAGCCGGGCGACGGCGTCGCAGCGGTCCAGCACCGCGCGGGGTACGCCGTCGGCCTCGGCGCCGACCACCAGCAGCAGCGGTCCGGTGAGGTCGAGACCCCAGGGCGGTGCGGTACCCACGTCCTCGATGCCCACCACGCGCTTGCCCGCCGCCACCGCGGCGTCGATCACCTCGGCGGCCGTGCGCCAGCCCACCGGCATGAAGCGGTCGGCGCGCATCGAGGCGCGCACCGCCTCGCGCCGGGCGGCGTGGTCGAAGGCGTTGTCGACGTAGAGCCCGTCGGCGCCGGACACCTCGGCGGTGCGGATGGCGAAGCCCACGTTGCCCGGGTAGACGGTGCCGGAGAGCAGCCAGACCGCGCCGCCGCGGCCCATCACCTCGGGCAGGTCGGCGCGCGGGTCGGGACCCACCATCGCCAGCACGCCGGCGTCGGCGTCGGCGCCCCGCAGGCGCTCGAAGCGGCGGGGAGCCACGCGCAGCACGTCGATGCCGGCCTGCCGGGCCCGCGTCGCCAGGGCGTCGGCCCGCGCGTCGCGGGAGAGCTCGGGCAGCACCACGCAGCGCACCGGATCCCCGGCGTCCAGCGCGCCTTCGACGGCACCGGTCCCGGCCAGCCGCCGTCGCGTGCCCCCGGCCCGCCCGGCCTGTTCGTGCTGCTCGCGCTGCACCTTCACCCCAACGACTTCGGCCGGCCCGCGGGCCGACACGAGTGGGGGGTGGTCGATCCAGTCTAGGAGAACGGGCGGCGTTTCTCACCCGGACCGGGTGCGGCGCGCCAGGGTGTAGTGGTTGAGGTCGCCGCCGGTGCCGTCCTCGTGGAACTCCGCCATCCGCTCGAGGGGAAGGCCGGCCAGCAGCCGCTCGCGCTCGGCGGCGTCGACGTCGGCGACGTAGCGGTGCAGGCGTCCCTCGTCGCCCCAGGGCAGCAGGTGGTCGCCGGGCCCCAGGCGCGTGGCGTCGATGCCGGGCGGCCAGGCCTCGGGGCGGTCCAGGCGCCCCGCGATGCGCGGGTCCCGGGCGAAGCGCCAGCAGGTGAAGGCCAGCAGGCCGCCGGGCGCCAGCGCGCCCACGCAGGCCTCGACGAGCGCCCGGCGCCGCGCCTCGCCGGGCACGCCGTGGAGCACGCCGAACAGCACCACCAGGTCGAAGGGAGGCCCCGGCAGCGCAGCGTCCGGCGACGCCACGAAGTCGGCCCGACGCCAGCCGACCGAGGCCGCCGCCGGCGGGTCGCGGCGTGCGATCTCGAGCAGCGGCGCGCTGACGTCGACGCCCTGGTAGCGCGCCAGCCGGCGTTCGCCGGCCAGGAAGCGGCCGAAGCGGCCGTTGCCGCAGCCCACGTCCAGCACCGACAGGGGGGTCTGCGGAAGCCGGGCCAGCAGCCGCGACCAGCCCCGCCAGGGCCGCGTGCGCCTGGCGCTGAAGGCCTCGGCGTGGTCGGTGTAGAAGGCGACGTTCAGCGCGTTGAGCGCCCGTGCGGTCTCGTCGTCCATCGCCTCTGGTAGGGTACCGCCGACGTGCGAGCGCGCCGACACCACGCCTTCGATCCCGAGCCGCACCGGGAGGTGCTGGCGCCCCTGGTCGACGCGGTCGCCCGCGCCGGGGCCCTGGACGCCAGGGGCCTCGACCGGCTGGTGAAGCGCTTCCCGAAGCGCCAGGACGCGGGGCCCGGCGGCCTCTACTCGAAGAGCGAGATCATCGCCGGCTTCCGCGCCTTCGGCAGCCGCGAACCGGTGTCGGAGGAGGAGTTCGTCGCGCGCCTGCGGCTGCGTCCGGTGCGGACGCTGTCCGGTGTCACCCCGGTGACCGTGCTGACGAAGCCGTTTCCCTGTCCCGGCACCTGCGTCTTCTGCCCCTCCGACGTGCGCATGCCCAAGAGCTACCTGTCCGACGAGCCGGGAGCCCAGCGGGCCGAGGACAACCGCTTCGATCCCTACCTCCAGACCTGGGCGCGGCTGGCCGCCTACCGGGCGATCGGGCATCCGGTGGACAAGGTCGAGCTGATCGTGCTGGGCGGGACCTGGTCGGCCTATCCGGAGGCGTATCGCGTCTGGTTCACGAAGCGCTGCTTCGACGCGTTGAACGACTTCGGCGCGGGGCGCGACGGCCGGGCCGACGCGGGCTCGGCCCCCGCCGACCCGGGCGAGCGGCCGCCGCTCGACGGACGCGGCGACGCCACCTACAACGACGTGGTGCCGGCCGCGCTGCACGCGTCGGAGCGGGCCGGCTGGGAGGACCTGGAGGCGGCCCAGCGCGCGAACGAGCAGGCGGGCGCGCGCTGTGTCGGTCTGGTGTTCGAGACGCGCCCCGACCACGTGACCGAGCGCGAGCTGCTCCACCTGCGCCGGCTGGGCGCGACCAGGCTCCAGCTGGGCATCCAGTCGACCGACGACGACCGCCTGCGCGACAGCGCCCGCGGCCACGACGTGGCGACCACCCGGCGCGCCGTGGCCCTGCTGCGCGCGGCCGGCTTCAAGCTGCACGCCCACTGGATGCCGAACCTGCCCGGCGCCACGCCCGAGGCCGACGACCGCGACTTCCGCCGGCTGTTCGACGATCCGGCGCTGCGGCCCGACGAGCTGAAGATCTACCCCGGCCTGCGGGTGGAGAGCGCGCCGCTGGTGCGCTGGTTCGAGCGCGGCGACTGGAAGCCCTACGACGACGAAACGCTGGCGGCGCTGCTCGGCCGCTGCATCGAGCGGACGCCGCGCTGGTGCCGGCTCACCCGGGTGGTGCGCGACTTCTCGGCCCACGACGTGGCCGCCGGCACCCACGTGGCGAACCTGCGCGAGGTGGCGGAGCGGACGCTTCCGCGGCGCCCGCAGGAGATCCGCGCGCGCGAGATCCGGGCCGACGACTTCGCGCCGGCGGACCTCGCGCTGCGCGCCACCGCCTACGACGTGGCGACCGGCCGCGAGCTCTTCCTCGAGCTCGTGACGCCGGAGGACCGCCTGGTCGCCTTCCTGCGCCTGTCGCTACCCGCCGAGCGCTCCTTCGTCGACGAGCTGGGCCACGCGGCGGTGGTCCGCGAGCTGCACGTCTACGGCGCGGCCCGACGCCTCGGCTCACGGGCAGGGCAGGGCGCCCAGCACGGGGGGCTTGGGACGCGTCTGCTGGAGGAGGCGGCGACGCGGGCGCGCGACGCCGGGTACGAACGCCTGGCCGTCATCTCCGCCGTCGGCACCCGCGCCTACTACCGCCGCCACGGCTTCGCCGACGGAGTGCTCTACCAGGCCAGGACGCTCAGTCCTCGCGTTCTGGCATGAGGATCCAGAGCAGCACGTAGACCAGGATCCCGGGGAAGGCGGCGGACAGCACCGAGACGAGCACGAACAGCACGCGCACCAGGGTGGGCTCCCAGCCCAGCCACTCGGCCAGTCCGCCGCACACGCCGCCGATCATGCGGTTGCGGCGCGAGCGCTGGAGTCCGGCGCGGGGTCGATCGATTTCCGACATGGCGGGGAGGGTACCTCGGGGACGGTCGGCGCTCACCGGGCCCGGAACTCGAGGGCGTCGCCCGAGGCCCGCGCGTCCACCAGGACCTTCGAGCCTTCGGGGAACTCGCCCTCCAGGATCTTCATGGCCAGCGGGTCCTGGAGCATGCGCTGGATCACCCGCTTCAGCGGCCGGGCGCCGTAGTGGGGGTCGTAGCCCTTCTCGGCCAGCAGGTCGCGGGCCTGGTCGGTCACCTCCAGGTCGATGCGCCGGTCGGTGAGGAGCGCCTTCACCCGCTCGAGCTGGATCTCCACGATGCGGTGGAACTCCTCGCGTCCGAGCTGGTGGAAGACGATGGTCTCGTCGATGCGGTTCAGGAACTCGGGTCGGAAGTGCGTCTTCAGCGCATCGTTGAC
>JBNLVK010000156.1:0-25387 GCA_050618055.1 Myxococcota bacterium | reverse complement strand
GGGGGGGGCGCGTGGGTCGCCACCACCGACACCGGCAGCACCGCCGACGCCGAGCGCGCGATGGCGGGAAGCAGCAGCGCGCCCAGACCGGTGGCCAGCAGCGCCGCCGCGCTCGACAGCAGCAGCAGCTGGAGCAGGAAGATGCGTTGGGCCCGGGCGCGGGTGGCGCCCAGGCTCACCAGGATGGCGATGTCGCGCACGCGCCGCGCCAGGTGCTCGCGGAACAGGTAGGCGGCGCCCAGTCCGGCCAGGAAGATCGCCACCAGCGCCACCAGTCCCAGGTAGTCGCTGACCGCACCGTAGGCGCGGGCCAGGTCGCGGGTGGCCTCGACGTGGGAGCGCACGGCGATGCGCGGGTCCTCGCTCTCGCGGCGCAGCGCCCGCGCCACCTCTTCTTCGGACGTGCCCTCGGGCAGCGCGTAGAGGCGGCGGTACTGCACGCGGCTGCCGGTGGCCACGAGCCCGGTGCCCTCCAGGTGACGCAGCGGCATGTAGACGCGCGGCGCGATCGAGAAGCCGCTGGAGGTGCGTCCGCCGTCGGCGGCGATCACGCCCCGCACCGTGAACGTGGTGTCGCCGATCTTCACCGGGTCGCCGGAGGCGATGGCCAGCTGCGAGAGCAGCGCCGGGTCGACCCAGACGCCCGGGTCGGCCTCGGCGGCCGCGCGCTCGGCCCCGTCCAGCGGACCGGACCCCTCCAGCACGATGCGGCCGTAGAGCGGGAAGGCCGCGTCGATGGCGAAGACCTCGGCGAGCCGCACCCGCTCCGGTCCCGCCGCCATCGAGAACAGCACCGTGGCGTTGGCGATGCGCGCCTCCGGTCCGACCCGCTCGTCGAAGGCGCGGCGCTCCTGGTCGGTGAGCGCCCGGCGCGCCGTCACGTCCACGTCGGCGCCCAGGAACGAGCGGGAGCGCGCGTGGAGGGCGTCCGAGACCGACGCCTCGAAGGCGTCCAGCGCCACGAAGCCCATGAACCCCAGGGCCAGGTTCAGCAGGAAGAAGGCCGAGAAGCGGGGATGGTTGCGGATCTCGCGCAGCGAGAGGCGGAGCACCCACAGGACCTAACACACGCCCCCGAACCCCGCCCGTCCATCCTCCCGTCGGAAGGCGGTACCATGCCGCCCTCGTCAGGAGGAGCCATGCCCTGCGTCCAGGTGGGCGGAATCGAGATCGACTACGCCGAGCGCGGCGACGCCGCCGCCCCGGCCTTCGTGCTGCTGCGCGGCCTGGGAACCCAGCGCATCCACTGGCCCGACCCGCTGCTCGAGGGGCTGGCGGACCGCGGCTTCCGGGTGATCACGCCGGACAACCGCGACGTCGGCGGATCGCAGAAGTTCGAGGCGGCGGGCATGCCCGACGTGGCCGGCGCCATGGCGCGCCTGGCCCGGGGCGAGCCGGTCGACGTCCCCTACGGGCTGCCCGACATGGCGGCCGACGTGGTCGGCCTGCTCGACGCGCTCGGGGTCGAGCGCGCCCACCTGATGGGCATGTCGATGGGCGGCATGGTCGCCCAGCACGTGGCCGCGCGCAGCGGCGAACGGCTGCACTCGCTCACGTCGGTGATGTCGTCGTCCGGCGCGCCGGACGTGCCGCCGGCGAAGCCGGAGGCCATGGCCGCCCTGCTCGCGCAGCCGGAGGACCCGTCGTCGCGCGAGTCGGTCGTCGACCACAACGTATGGGTGCAGCGGACGATCGGCAGCCCCGGCTACCCGACCGACGAGGCCGTGCTGCGCGAGCGCGCCGCGGCGGCCTACGACCGCTGCCACTACCCGGTGGGCGTGGCGCGCCAGTTCCTGGCGGTGCTGGCCGACGGCAGCCGCGTCGACCTGCTGCGCAAGATCGACGTGCCGACGCTGGTGATCCACGGCGAGGACGATCCGCTGGTGCCGCTCGAGGGCGGTCGCAGCACGGCGGAGCACGTGCGCGGCGCGCGCCTCCACACCATCCCGGGCATGGGCCACGACCTGCCGCTGGCCCTGGTCGACGTCTACGTGGAGCTGCTCAGCGAGCACGCACGAAGCGCCGGCCAGTCCGGTTAGCAGCGGCTCCGCTTCCAGCGCGGAGGAGTGGCGGTCGGGCGGGCGTCCGGCGGGCCCCGCTAGGACGACTCCAGCAGCTTGCCGCCTTCCAGGCGGACGCGGCGGGCGCAGGCGGCCGACAGGCGATCGCTGTGGGTCACCAGCACCAGTGCGGTGCCGCGGCGCGCGACCAGGTCGAAGAGCAGCTCGTTGACGGCGTCGCCGGTCTTCTCGTCCAGGCTGCCGCTCGGCTCGTCGGCCAGCAGCAGCCGCGGCTCCACCACCAGCGCGCGGGCCAGCGCCACGCGCTGGCACTCGCCGCCGGAGAGCTTCGACGGCAGGTGGTCGGTGCGGTCGGCCAGGCCCACGTGGTCGAGCGCCTCGCGGGCGCGCTCCAGGGCGTCGGCCTCGCGCTGGAGCTCGAGCGGCAGGCTCACGTTCTCCAGCGCCGTGAGGCCGCCCATCAGGTGGAACTGCTGGAACCCGATGCCGATCTTCTGGGCGCGCAGCGCCGCCAGCCGCGACTCGTCCAGCGACGCCAGGTCCTCGCCGTCGATGCACACCCGGCCGCGCGTCGGCACGTCGAGCCCCGCCAGCAGCGAGAGCAGCGTCGACTTGCCGCTGCCCGACTCGCCCACGATGGCGACGGTCTCGCCCGGCTCGACGGCCAGGTCGAGACCGCGCAGCACGTCGATGGTCCCGGACCCGCCTGCGGTCTGGAAGCTCTTGTGGACGTCCTCGACGCGAAGCAGCACGCGGAGAAGCTAGCCGCTCCCTAGAGCAGGGGAAGGAGCGTCTCCAGCACGTTCTCCACCACGATCTCGTAGCCGGCGGCGTTCGGGTGGATGCCGTCGGGCAGGTTCAGCTCCGGGTCGGCGGCCACGCCCTCCAGCAGGAAGGGGATGAGGGCCACGTCGTGGGCTTCGGCCAGCGCCGGGAAGAGCGCCTCGAAGCCGCGGGTGTAGTCGGCGCCGTAGTTCGGCGGGATCTTCATGCCCGCCAGCACCACGACCACGTCCTTCGACTTCGCCAGCTCGATCGCGCCGGAGAGGTTCTTCTCGGTCTGGTCGAGCTCGAGCCCGCGCAGCCCGTCGTTGCCGCCGAGCGCCAGGATCACGAAGTCGGGGCGCGCCTTCAGCTGCCAGCGCAGCCGCGAGACGGCGCTGGCGGTGGTCGAGCCGCTGATGCCCGCGTTGACGACGCGCGCCTCCGGGTGGCCCGAATCCTTCAACCGGCGTTCCAGCAGCGACGGCCACGACTTCTCCGGCGCGATGCCGTAGCCCTCGGTGAGCGAGTCGCCCAGGCACAGCACCAGCGGCTCGGCGAAGGCGGGAGCCGCCAGCGCGAGCCACGCGAGGGCGCAGGCGATCGACGTCGTCGCGAGGCGGTGGCGGCGCATGGCGGATCCCCCGGTTAGCGGGTATTCCTAGCGCGCGAATGGAAGAGCCGCCCGTCGCAGACCCGCTCGATCCGTCCGACACGTTCCATCGCCGCCACCTGGGCCCGGACGCGTCGGACGTGGTCGCCATGCTCGAGGTGATCGGGTCTCCGTCCCTCGAGCGGCTGATCGACGAGACCGTGCCCGCGTCGATCCGGCTGCCCGCGCCGATGACGCTCACCGGCGAGGGCGAGCGCCCGCTGGGAGAGCGCGAGGTGACGCAGCGCCTGCGCGCGATGGCCGATCGCAACGTCGTGGCCCGCTCCTGCATCGGCATGGGCTACTCGGACACGATCGTGCCGCCGGTGATCCAGCGCAACGTGCTGGAGAACCCGGGCTGGTACACCCAGTACACGCCCTACCAGGCCGAGATCTCCCAGGGCCGGCTCGAGGCGCTGCTGAACTTCCAGACCATGGTGGGCGACCTGACGGGCCTGCCGCTGGCCAACGCGTCGCTGCTCGACGAAGCCACCGCCGCCGCCGAGGCGATGGCCATGTGCTTCTCGATCGCGCGCGGGCGGCGCCCCACCTTCCTGGCCGCCTCCGACTGCCATCCGCAGACGCTGGGCGTCGTGCGCACGCGCGCCGAGTCGATGGGCATCGAGCTGGTGGTGGCGGATCCGGACGACTTCGACTTCGCGGCGTCGCAGGCGTGCGGCGTGCTCCTCCAGTCGCCGACCACCGACGGCCGCGTGCTCGACCTCTCGGCGCTCTGCGAGCGGGCCCACGCGGCGGACACCCTGGTGGTCGTGGCCACCGACCTGCTGGCGCTCACCCTGGTCGTGCCGCCCGGGGAGCAGGGCGCCGACATCGCGGTCGGCTCGTCGCAGCGCTTCGGCGTGCCGCTGGGCTTCGGCGGACCCCACGCGGCGTTCCTGTCCACCCGCGAGAAGCACGCGCGCAAGCTGCCGGGGCGGCTGGTGGGCGTGTCGGTCGACGCCGAGGGACGGCAGGCCTACCGGCTGGCCATCCAGACCCGCGAGCAGCACATCCGGCGCGACAAGGCGACGAGCAACATCTGCACCGCCCAGGTGCTGCTGGCGATCATGGCCAGCATGTACGCGGTGTACCACGGCCCGGAGGGGCTGCGGCGGATCGCGCGGCGCGTGCGCGGTCTGACGGCACTGCTGGCCCGCGGCCTCGAGCAGATGGGCCACGAGCTGTCCGGGTCCGAGGCGTTCTTCGACACGCTGCGCGTGGCGCCCCAGGGCGTGCACGCCAAGCAGGTGATCGCCGCGGCCTGCGAGAAGGGCGTGAACCTGCGCGCCTACGCCGACGACACGGTGGGCATCGCGCTCGACGAGACCACCACCGCCGACGACGTGGCGCGCATCCGGGCGGCCTTCGCCGCCGACGGCCGGGCGCCCGAGCTGGCGGACCTGCCGCAGGACGCGCCGCCGCTGCCCGCGTCGCTGGCGCGCACCAGCGACTTCCTCACCCACCCGGTCTTCCATCGCCACCACGGCGAGCACGAGATGCTGCGCTACCTGCACCGGCTCGAGACGCGCGACCTGTCGCTGGTGACGTCCATGATCCCGCTGGGCTCGTGCACCATGAAGCTGAACGCCACGGTCGAGATGCTGCCGGTGACCTGGCCCGCCTTCGGCGGGCTGCACCCGTTCGCGCCGGCGGACCAGGCCCGCGGCTACGCCGAGATGCTCGGCCAGCTCGAGTCCTGGCTCGCCGACGTGACCGGGCTGCCGGCGGTGTCGCTGCAGCCGAACGCCGGCAGCCAGGGCGAGTACGCGGGCCTGCTGGCGATCCGGCGCTACCACGCGTCCCGCGGCGACGCGAAGCGCGACGTCTGCCTGATCCCGGTGTCGGCCCACGGCACGAACGCGGCCAGCGCGGTGATCGCCGGCTTCCGGGTGGTGGCGGTGCAGTGCGACGACCGCGGCAACGTCGACCTCGGCGACCTGCGCGCGCGCTGCGAGGAGCACGCCGGCGACCTGGGCGCGCTGATGCTCACCTACCCGTCCACCCACGGCGTCTTCGAGGAGCAGGTGCGCCAGGTGTGCGAGGTGGTGCACGCGGCGGGCGGTCAGGTCTACATGGACGGCGCGAACCTGAACGCCCAGCTCGGCCTGACCTCGCCGGCCGAGATCGGCGCCGACGTCTGCCACCTGAACCTGCACAAGACCTTCTGCATTCCCCACGGCGGCGGCGGACCGGGCATGGGCCCGATCGCGGCGGCCCGGCACCTGGCGCCGTTCCTGCCCGGCCACCCGCTGGACGGCGAGGGCCCGGTGTCGGCGGCGCCCTTCGGCAGCCCCTCCATCCTGCCCATCAGCTGGGTCTACATCGCGCTGATGGGCGCCCGCGGGCTCACCCGCGCCACCGAGATCGCCATCCTGAACGCCAACTACATGGCGGCCCGCCTGGGCCGCGACTACGACGTGCTCTACCGGGGCGACCACGGCCGGGTGGCCCACGAGTTCATCATCGACTGCCGCGGCTTCGAGCGCAGCGCCGGGGTGCGGGTCGAGGACATCGCCAAGCGGCTGATGGACTACGGCTTCCACGCCCCGACCATGAGCTTCCCGGTGGCCGGCACGCTGATGATCGAGCCCACCGAGAGCGAGTCGCGGGCCGAGCTCGACCGGCTGTGCGACGCGCTGCTGGCGATCCGCGAGGAGATCCGGGCGATCGAGCGCGGCGAGCTCGACGCCGAGGACAACCCGCTGCGCAACGCTCCCCACACGGCCGCCGCCGTCACGGCCGACGACTGGAGCCACCCCTACCCGCGCAGCCAGGCGGCCTGGCCGGCGCCCTGGCTCCACGAGCACAAGTACTGGCCGCCGGTGGCCCGCATCGACAACGCCTACGGCGACCGGAACCTGGTGTGCACCTGTCCGCCCCTCTCCGAGCTGGTCGAGTCGTCCCGCACCGATCGTTGAAACCCTTTTACGCAAGCGCACTTGCGTTCAGATTCGAGGGCTTCGGGGGCCACCCATTTGGGGGGAAGTATCGACTTCCCGGATCTGGTAATACTGGGTACCGGCAGGTACCGGAAGTCGGTGGTCCCGGCGGATGAGGGACCGACGGTGACCACGAGCCCACACGGCTTCCGGGCCTGATCCTCGGTAGAGGACCAATCGACTCAACAACGACTTGCGCACATAGATTGATCCTCGGGGCCCGCTCGGAAGAGCGGGCCCCACCCGTTTCCGGGCCCGGCGCAGCCGTTTCCCATTCGTGGCAAGGTGTCGGCGTGAGCTCGGAGAAGCAGTCCCTCCCCCTGATCCGGCGCATCTACGAGGCGGCGCTGGACGCGTCGGCCTGGCAGGCCTTCGTGGAGGAGCTCTCCGACGCCTACGGCGGCGCGTCGGTCGGCTTCGCCCTCCAGCTTCCCGGCTTTCCCCTGCCCGAGGGCGCGCTCTACGCGGTGGGCAGCTTCAAGCCCGAGTTCCGTCCCCTGTTCGCGCAGCACGTCGCCAAGGGGCTTCCCTGGGAGAAGGCGCGTCGCAAGAACTTCGTGGGCCGCTTCGGTCTGGGGAGCGAGGTCTTCCCGGACTCGGAGGTGGTGGACACCGAGTTCTTCCGGGAGTGGATGGAGCCGCAGGGCCTGGCCCCGGTCTGCCCGATCGGCCACACGCTCGCGCTCGACGGCGGCGAGCCGGTGGCGGCGCTGGCGATCTTCCGCACCGGACGCGGCGGACCGTGGAAGGCGTCGGACCTGGCGCTCGGTGACCTGCTGGTCCCGCACCTGGAGCAGGCCTACCGGATCCACCGCCGCGTGCGCGAGAACGCCGCGCTCGCCGAGGCCATCGACCGGCTGCCCACCGGCGTCATCCTGCTCGACGCCCGCAGCAAGCGCGTGGTGTCGAACCGGGCCGCCGAGTACGTGCTCTCGCTCGAGGACGGCCTCACCCTCGACGAGGCCGGACCCCACGCGAACCGGCCGGCCGAGGACGCGATGCTGAAGACGATGCTCGAGCAGGCGATCCGCGCCAACTCCACCGGCAAGGTTCCCGAGGGCAACGTGATGGCGGTGTCGCGGCCGTCGGGTCGCCGCGCCTTTCCGCTGATGGTGGCCCCCCTGCTGTCCGCCACCCCGGAGAGCACGCTCTCCGACGCGGTGGCGGTGCTCTTCGTCTCCGACCTGGACTCGCACTCGCTGCCGCGCCGCGCGGCGCTGCGCTCGCTCTACCGGCTGACCGCCGCCGAGATCGAGCTGGTCGAGCTGCTGTGCGACGGCTGCTCCCTCGAAGAGGCCGCCGAGGCCCGCGGCGTCACCATGAACACCGCCCGCAGCCAGCTGAAGCAGATCTTCTTCAAGACCAGCACCAGCCGGCAGAGCGAGCTGGTGCGGCTGGTGCTGGCCGGCATCGCGCCCATCCGCAGTCCGTAGCGGCAGTCCTTGGCGGCAGTCCTTGGCCGGTTGACCCCCGCGACGCGTTCCGGGTAGGCTGGTCATACCAATCCTACCGGCGGGTAAACGATGACGGCACCCACGGCACCCGGCCGCAGCGAGCTTGCGGCGGAGCGGATTCGCGAAGACATCCTGAGCGGCGCCTACCGCGCCGGCGACCGGCTGCCCGGCGAGCGGGACATGGCGGCGCAGCTCGGCGTGAACCGCGGCGCGGTGCGCGAGGCGCTGAAGACGCTCGAGATCCAGGGCCTGGTGGCGACGCGGCGCGGCGGCACGGTGGTGTGCGCGCTCCAGGACGCCAGCATCAGCGTGGTCCGCCACCTGCTGGCGACCGACGGCGAGCCGAACGCCGACATGATCGCCCAGCTGCTGGACGTGCAGTCGATGCTGATCGTCGGCGCGGCGCGCCTGGCCGTCGAGCGCGGCAGCGACGACGACCTGCTCCACGCGCTGGAGCTGACCGCGGCGCTCGGCGACGCGACCCTCCACCCGGAGCGCATGCCCGAGCTGGTCGACGACTTCCTCGACCTGATCACGAAGGCCAGCGGCAACCTGGTGCTGCTGCTGTGGCGCAACACCGTGCGCCCGGCCCTGGCCGAGCGGCTGGCGCCCCTGCGCCTGCGCATCGCGCCGGATCCGGCCATCGGCGAGATCGTCGAGGCGCTGGCCCGCAACATCCGCGAGCGCGACGCCGCCGCCGCCGAGCAGACGGTCCGCAGGCTGCTGCTCCACCGCCGCGACCAGCTCCTGGCCCAGCTCCACGCGCCGGCGTCCGCGCCCGATGCCGGCACGCGCGCCACCTGAGAGGAAACCATGTCCGATCTCCCGAACCGCCACCCCGCCCGGACCGAGGGCGTCAAGGCCTCGATGGAGGCCATCTACAACTGGAACTACGAGCCCGAGGTGGACGAGCTGCGCACGCTCTACGCCAACGGCCTGGAGCGCCAGTGGATCGCCATGCGCGACCTCGACTGGGAGCGCGGCGTCGACCGGCAGGCCTTCGCCGAGACCTTCTCGCTGGGCGGGCTCCCCATCTCGGAGACCCGCTTCTGGAAGTCGCTGCCCGACGACACGCGCTGGGAGGTCGCCCGGCGCTCGGCCTGCTTCATGCTGTCGAACTTCCTGCACGGCGAGCAGGGCGCGCTGATCACCGCGTCGCAGCTGGTGGGCGCGGTGCCGTGGATCGACGCCAAGCACTACGCGGCCACCCAGACGATGGACGAGGCGCGACACGTCGAGGTGTTCGGCCGCTATCTCGAAGAGAAGCTCGAGTGGGAATGGCCGATCAACCAGAACCTGAAGCGGCTGCTCGACATCATCCTGCTCGACGGCCGCTGGGACTTCAAGTACCTGGGCATGCAGATCCTGGTGGAGGGCCTGGCGATGGCGGCCTTCTCGAACATGCACCAGCTGGCCCAGGAGCCGCTGTTGAAGTCGCTGGTCCACAACGTCATGCGCGACGAGTCGCGTCACGTGGCCTTCGGCGTCCTGTCGCTGAAGGGCTACTACGACGAGATGAACCCGGCGGAGCTTCGGGAGCGCGAGGACTTCGTCGTCGAGGCGTGCCTGCTGATGCGCGATCGGCTCGTCGGGGACGAGATCGCCGACGTCATGGACTTCGACCGCGGCGAGGTGCGCGAGATCATGCTGGCGTCGCCGGTCATGCAGCTGTTCCGCCAGGGCCTGTTCGCGCGCGTCGTGCCCAACCTGAAGCGCCTGGGCCTGCTGACCGACCGGGTGCGCGGCGAGTTCGAGAAGATGGGGATCCTCCAGTTCGAGGACCTCGACCCGGAGGCAGCGGACCGGGCGCTGGGGCTCTAGCCCGGCGCGCGGACCGTCAGGACGGGACAGCCCGCCTTGTGCACCACCCGCTCGGCGATGCTGCCGAGCAGCAGGTGCTTGAGCCCCGAGTGGCCGTGGGTGCCGATCACGATCAGGTCGACGCCGCGCTCCGCGGCCTCCTCCACGATCACCGTGGCGGCGTAGCCCTCGCAGACCGCCGTCTCCACCGGAATGCCCTTGGCGGTCAGCTCCTCGGCGTAGCGGGCGAGCGTCGCCTCGGCCTCGCCGCGCACGCTGGCCCAGAAGTCGGGCGGCAGGTACGCCCCCTCCAGCTGCTGGAACTCGACCGGCAGGTGGTAGGCGTGGAGCAGAACGACCGAGCTCCCGTGCTCCGCGGCCAGGTGGGCCGCCCACTCCAGGATGGGCGGCGTGTTGTCCGAGAAGTCGACCGGAGCGAGGATCGTGCGCACTTCGATCGCCACGACCATGAGCCTGCACCGGCCGCGGGCCACCGTAAAGGCCGAAATTCCCCAGACGGCGCGGGGCATTGGGCGTCCGCCCCCGCGCCCTCCGGCCCGCCGGGTCAAGCAGCGGTCAGACAGCGGTCAAGCAGTCGCCGCACCGGCGCCCCTAGGCTGCTCAGCATGGTGGAGGTCTCCAGCATGCGTACCCCGATCCTGCTGCCCGCCGTCGCGGCCTGCCTGTTCCTGGCTTCCCCGCCGGCCGGCGCCCAGACCGAGATCGGCCCGGCCGTGAACGGCCGGATCATGGACGAGGTCGCCTTCGACGACGTGGGCGACAACACCGCCGGCGAGCCCCGCGTCGGCGACGAGGACGGCGCCAATCCGGTCCTGACCGACCGGCACGAGAACCGCGCGCTCTGGGAGTTCGACATCGACCCGGTGCGCAGCGAGATTGAGGACGCGATCGCGGTCTTCTTCGAGGTGACCGTGACCGACAAGTCGGATCCGCTCGGCGAGGGCGACGCCAAGATGAACTTCCGGCTCCAGGCCATGGAGAGCGCCTCCGAGGACGGCATCCGCGGGACGCTGGACTACCACTCGAACGCGAACCCGGTGGGCCCCACCTTCGTGTTCGCGGACGTCTTTCCGCTCGATCGGCTCTCGATCAACGTGACGAACGCGGCCAAGAACGACGCCGCGCAGCCGGGCGACTTCTCCGGCTTCCGCTTCCAGGTGCTCGTTCCCGCCGTGGTGGGCGACGACGACGAGCGCAGCGAGTACGTGGAGTTCGATCAGGCCGAGGGCGCCGACGCGAAGCTCGTGATCTACGGCGTCGGCGACCCGCTGCCGCCGGTACAGGTCCCGGCGCTGGGCAGCGCGGCGGCGTGGCTGCTGTCGTCGCTGGTCGCTGCGTCGGGCGCGTGGCAGCTGCGACGCCGAAGGCGCCGCTCCGGCTAGCCGCTCGGTCCGACGTCCGCAGCGGCCAGCCGCGCCAGGCGGACCATGCCGAGCGCGTGTGCCGACTCGACCGCCTGCCGGCGCAGACCCGCGGCGTCGGCCGGCGGCGCTCCGGGCAGGCGCGCCAGCTCGTAGCGGGTCCAGGCGCTCCAGGGCCGTGCGCCGCTGCGCTCGTGCTCGTCGAGCGCGGCCGCCAGGTGCGTGCGGGCGCGCTCCGCGTCGCCGGCGGTGGCGGCCAGCCGACCCAGGTACAGCTCCACCGAGCCCAGGCAGTAGAAGCCGCCCCCCACCACGATCAGGCGCGGCCGGTAGCGCAGCAGCTGGGCGTGCAGCCGCTCGGCCAGTTGCGCGTCGCCGACGGTCGCGCAGGCCTCGCTGCACATCACCAGCTCGGTCAGGCGGTTGAAGCTGCGCGGCACCTCGACGAAGTCGCGCGTCACCAGGGTGGCCACGGCCTCGCGCGCCTCGTCGTGGCGGCCCGTGTCCGCCAGCAGCATGGCCAGGCCCGAGCGCCAGGTGGGCGTGAACGCCGGCAGGCGCGCCGCCAGGTCGGAGACGTCCGTGTCCGGCGCGCGGTCCTGCTCCCGGTCGAGGAAGAAGCGCATCATGGCGGCGACCGCGTCGCCGGGGTGGAACACGGCCTCTTCCGCCGCCGTGCGCTCGATGGCCGACGCGACGTCGGCGAAGCGCCCTTCCAGCGCGGCGAGTGCCGCGTCGTAGCAGTGGCCGCGCCAGCGGTAGCGGGGCACCCGCAGCTGGTGGGCCAGCGCCTGGTAGCGGCCCAGCTCGACGCGCGCCTCGGAGCCGCGCCCCAGCTGGAGCAGCACCAGGAAGCGGCACGAGTGGGCGGCCAGCGCGAGCTCCCGGTGACCCGCCTGGTGGGCGAGCGCCAGCATCTCGTCGGCGTCCTCCAGGTGCGGACCCGGCGCAGGACCCACGAAGGTGAGCCAGTGACGACCGTAGAGCGCGTAGCCGAGGGCGAGCGGGTCGCGCAGCGCCCGGGCCGCCTCGACCGATCCCTCGATGGCCTCCTCGCTGCGCTCCCAGGCGGCCGACCAGTAGAGCGCCTCGCCGAGACGCGTGCGCAGGCGCACGCGCAGCTCGCTGGCACGCTCGGGCAGCTCCGCGAACGCCTCCTCGAGCAGGGCGATCAGGCCCGGGTCGTCGACCCCGACCTGGCTCGAGAGCTCGAGTCCGCCGGCCGCGAGTGCGGCCCGGGCGAGCCGCTCCGGATCCTTGGCGCGGCGCGCCAGGTCTGCGGCGCGCTCGAGGGCCCGGCGCCCCTCCGCCGGATCGCCACCGGCGATGTGGGCCTCGCCCAGGGCGAGCAGCAGGTCGCAGCGCGTGGCGCCGCTCTGCTCCGACGTCAGCTGCTCGGCGGCCAGGGCTCGCCGGTAGTGCTCGGCCGCCTCGCCATGGGCGCCCAGCGCGGCGGCCCGCTCGCCGGCCAGCCGCGCGTAGTGGACGGCCTGGGTTGCGCAGCCGGCGGCGGCGCCGGCGCAGAAGTGGTGGGCCAGGCGCCCCAGGTGGGGATCCAGGTCGTCGCCGTAGAGGTCCTTTAGGGCCTCGGCGATCGACCGGTGGCAGCGCGCCCGCTGGGTGGCCGCCAGCGGTGCCAGCAGCTCGTCGCGCAGCAGGCCGTGGGTGAAGCGGAAGGCCCCGCCGTCCTCGCGCACCACGTGCTCGGCGCGGGCCTCGTCGAGCCGCGCCAGCGCGCGCGCCGGATCGCATTCGCTGGCGCGGGCGAGCAGGGCCACGTCGAGCTCGCGGCCCAGCAGGGCGGCTCGCTGGAGCAGCTCGCGGCACGCGGGCGAGAGCCTCTCGAGGCGTTCGTGCAGCACGCTGCGGATCGTGGCCGGCAGCGGCGCGCCGTCCGCGGCACCGGGCACCTGGAGCCGGCCGGAAGCCGCCAGCACGCGCCCCAGCTCGCGCGCGAAGAACGGGTTGCCGCCGGTGCGCTCGCGGATCGCCTCGGCGACGTCGTCCGGCACCAGGCGTCCCAGCTCGGCGTGCAGCAGCTCGGCCACCTCGGCGCGGTCGAGGCCGTCGAGCGCCAGCGTCTCGGCCAGCGGCTCGCGCGCGATCTCGAGCAGCGGATGACCGACCGGCAGCGTCTCGCTCCGGTGCGCCACCAGCACCACCAGCGGCTCGTCCGCGATCGCGCGCACCAGGAAGCGCAGCAGCTCGAGCGAGTCGGCGTCGGCGCGGTGGAAGTCGTCGAGGACGAGCAGGTGGGGCGCCCCGCGCGCCGCCTGCACCAGCAGGTCCACGACCGTCTCGAAGCGACGGAAGCGCGCGCCCGCCGGGTCGAGGGCGCCGTGCCGTCCGGCGTCCGAGGTGAGCTGCTCGCGCAGCTCCGGCACCAGCCCCGCCAGGTCGCGTGCGCCCTCGCCCAGGGAGGCGAGCAGCGCGGCGTCGCCCCGCTGCGCCCACAGCTGACGCAGCACCACGCGCCACGGCCACAGCCCCGGTGCGCCCTCGGACTCGTGGCACCAGCCGTGGAGCACGCGCACGCCGGACGCGGCCGCCCGCGACACCACCTCCTGTGCCGTCCGCGTCTTGCCCATGCCGGCCTCGCCGGTCAGCAGCACCAGCTTCCCGCGACCGCGCTCGGCGTTCGCGACGCTCGCCGCGAGCGATGCCAGCACGTCGCGCCGGCCCACGAACGCGGCGGCGCGCGCGGCCGCGCGCCCCGCAGCAGGCGCTTCGTCCGCGCTGTCCTCGAGCACCGGCTCGACCGGTGCCGCAAAGCGGAAGCCCCGGCCGCGGAGAGTCCGGATCGCGGACGCCTCCTCGTCGCTGCCGAGCGCCCGGCGCGCGGCGTAGACCGCCTTGCTGAGCGAGGCCTCGGTCACCACCACGTCGGGCCAGAGGACGTCGAGCAGCTCGTCCTTCGGGACCACCCGGTCGCGGTGGCGCACCAGGTGGATCAGCAGGTCGAGCGCCTTCGGCTGGAGCGGCACGCGTCGTCCCGCGTGCCGCAGCTCCAGGCGCGGGACGTCCAGCTCGAACGCCCCGAAACGGTAGAGCGCCGGCGGCATCGCGGGACGATTCTATCCCGGGCCGGGGGACCCCGGGGTCGCCGATTCCGCTGCTGCCACGGCGGATTGACGCTCGCGGCGGCCCGCCGTACCGTCCCGTCCCCGCCTGAAACGGGTCCGGGGCCGTAGCTCAATTGGGAGAGCGCTGCGTTCGCAACGCAGAGGTTGGCGGTTCGATCCCGCTCGGCTCCACCACTCGCTCCCGCCGGCGCGACACGCCCCGGGGATCCGGGTGTTGGCGGTTCGATCCCGTGCACGCCGCCTTCTTCCCAGTTCGATTCGAGCATGATCTCCAGGAAGTCGCGGCGGCTGCGGTAGCGAGCCAGCGCGATGCGTTCCCAATCCGTGCGCTCGAAATCCCCTTCGCCGGCGATGGTGAGAATCGGGTCGACCACGATCAGCGGATGGCACGCCCGCACGAGAAGCGTGGAAGCACGTCTGCCAGGTAGAGCCGCTCGACCTCCCTCGGTGACCGATCGACCTCTCGACCATCTCGATACTCGGGTCGCTCCCGGTACTCGTTCAGGTTCACCATCACGAACTGCTTGCCGTCGTCGCTCGAGGCGAACTCCGGAAGCGCTCCTCGACTTCGGGCCCGCCGAGCTCCCTGGCGCGCGCCGCGTAGTGCTCGACTTCGTCTGCGGAAAGAGGGCTGCCGTTCCCCCCGGCCCGGCTCGCGAGGCGGACCATTGCGGCCGCAGGCCTCGCTCCTGGTCCGCCCATGTTACGCGCTCCAGGCCGTCGGCCTCGCGCAGGCGGTCCATCCAGCAGCGGCTGATGACGAAGAGGGATCGCGCGAGAACACCCGGGTCGATCCGAAGGCCTCCTCGGACTTCCCTGGACTCCTTCAGACCCCAGGACCGGCCCGGCGGCATCCCATGGGACCTCGGTACGGGGGTATACTGCTCGCGTGATCCGCGGTTCCCCGCCCCGGCCGGCGTGGGGCCGGGTCGCTACCGCGCTGCTGATCCTGGTCTTCGTGGCGCTGCCGGCGGCGGCCCGACGCACGGCAACGACGTTGCGCGCGGTGGCGCTCGAAGGCGACCCCATCGGCGCCTTCACCTTCGAGAGCTTCGGCACTCCCGTGATCAACGCGCTCGGGCAGGTCGCGTTCGACACCGACCTCGAGGTCGGAGGCCTTGCGGGTCCGTTCGTCGTCTCCGAGGGCGGGGGCACGCTGCACATTGCACTGGCCCCGAACGACGCGCCCTTCCCCGCGCCCCAGACCGGCAACTTCGGCCCGCCCGCCTTCAACGACACGGGGGCGGTGGTGTCCATGCTCGACAAGGGGAATGAGTCGGTGCAGATCGAGGCGCTCGCGTCGGACCTGCTCGGCGGCGTCGGCTGCGGGCAGGGTCCACCTCCGGTCGATCCCGGCTTCTGCTCCGAGCCCGTGATCAACGACGCCTGGTTCGCGACGCTGGTCGGCGACGTGCACGTGCCGGCCAACAGCGGTCTCTGGCGCTCCCAGGACGGGCTGATCGAGCAGCTCGTCGTGGGCGGTACGCCGGTGGTGGGTCTGCCGGGGACCAGCGTGGCCGGCCTGGGCTTCCCGGTCATGAACGCCGCCGACGAGATCGCCTTCGCCGGCTCGGTCGACGACGGCGTGAGCGTCGACGCGGCGATCCTGGTGTACCGGGGCAGCGGGCCGGAGCTCGAGCACCGCGGGGGCGATCCGGCGCCGGGGATCGCGGGAGCGACCTTCTCGTCCTTCCCCGGGCTGCGCATCAACGGCTCCGGCGCCCTTGCCTTCGGCGCCATGCTCGCCATCCCTTCGCAGCCGGACACGGCGAGCGTGTGGTCGACCGCGTCCGGCATGCCCGAGCTGCTGGCGCTGGCCGGCGACCCTGCGCCGGGCACGCCGCCCGGGGTGGTCTTCGCGACCCTCCTGCCGCTCGACCTCCAGGTGCTGGCGTTGAACGACCGGGACCAGGTGCTGCTGGCCGCGCGCCTCCAGGGGCCCGGCGTCATTTCGGCGAACGACGACGCGATCCACCTCGGCACGCCCGGCGACCTGAATCTGGTGCTGCGCGAGGGCGACCCGGCGCCGGGTACGGGTGCGGGCGTGACGCTGCTGCCGCTGGCGTCGTGGGCGAGCCAGGGCCGGGCGCTCAACGCGTCCGGCGAGCTGGTGCTCGACGCGGGCCTCGCCGGACCCGGCGTCGGCGCGGGCAACGACCTCGCGATCTTCGCCCATCTGGAAGGGAGACTCTTCCTCGTGCTGCGCGAGGGGGACGACCTCGAGGTGGCGCCCGGCGACACGCGCACCATCCAGGGCCTGCGCCTGCGCCGTGCGCGCGGCGCGGTCGTCGACGGCATCCCGACGCCCTTCAACGACGCGCGCCAGCTCGCCTTCACCGCCGACTTCACCGACGGCTCCTCGGGTGTCTTCGTCGCGACGCTGGGCCCCCTGCCGGTGCCGGGGCTGCCGCCCGCCGCGGTCGCGCTGCTGGCGATGCTGCTCGTCGGTGCCGGGCACGCCGCGCGGCGGCGCCGCCGCTGAAGCGCTTCACCGTTCCAGCGGGATCGGGGGGACGCGGAATCGCTCGTGGCAGCGCTCGCAGTCGGCGCGGATCCGGGCCGCCGCGTCGCCCAGGGCCGCGGGCGAGAGCTCCGGCGCCTGCTCGGCCAGGGTCCGGCTGTCGCGTTCGAGCCGTCGGGCGAGACCGACGAAGGCTGCGCGTTCGGCCGGCGCGAGGTCCAGCTCCGGCGCCAGGCGGGCCAGCTCGGACGCGCCGCCGGCCAGGTCGCGGGCGGCGCGGGCCACGTCCCGGGTGCGTCGCTCGCGCTCGAGCTCCACGTCCATCGCCTGGGGCAGCCGTCCGCGCTCGAGCCGACCGAGTGCGCCCATCAGCTCCCGCAGCCGCGCGCTGTGGACCGCGTGGCGGGCGGCGACCGGCGCCTCCGCGCTCTCGGTCTCGTAGGCGAGCTGGGCCGGTCGCGCGCAGGCGGCGGCGAGCACCGCGGCGCACACGGCCGCATGCAGCCTCCAGACGCCGCGCCCCATCAGAACGCCACCCGCAGGCGCAGGACGGCCACGACGGCGTCCTTCGTGCCTTCGCGACCGCCCGGGTCGACGATGTACTGGAGGTCGGGCGTCACCCCGAGCCACGGCAGCAGCATGCAGCGGTAGTAGAGCTCGACCGCCGCTTCGCCCCGGAAGTCCCGGTCGACCCGGTGCCGGTAGCGGTCGCCGGCGATCGCGTGGTAGGCGGCGAGGCCCAGGACGTCGCGGTCGCGACCGGGCAGGAGTCCCTGGTACTGGCCGCCGACCTGCCAGAGCCAGGCGATCCGGTTCACGTCGGGGTCCGCATGGCCGGCGCGGGCGAACACGCCGAGTCCCTGCTCGCTGCGCGCGTCCTCGCGGGTGATCGCCTGGTCGAAGGAGAGCCAGGCGCCCCAGTGACCGCGATCGGTGTCGGAGGAGCCGTCGGCCCGCACGCGACCGAACACGGTGCGGCTGCGTCCGTCCCGGAAGACCCCCAGCCGCAGCGCGCCGGGGAGCGGCCGCTCCCGGCGCGTCCACGGCGTGCGGAGCTTCGCCTCGAAGTAGGCGTTCAGGCTGTGGGTGCCGTCGAAGGCGGTGTCGAAGCCGGCGCTGCGCGGCGTGTTGTCGGCGTCGGCGACGCCCGTGGCGAGCTCGAGCCACGGGACGGGCTCCACGATCAGCGCGGCGGAGAGCGCGTCGGGAAGCGGCACCAGCGGGTTGTTGTCGAAGTAGCTGTTCATGAACTGGCGGTCTTCGGCGTTGGCGTAGGCGTTGCGGTCGTAGAGGGTCTGCTGCTCCACGAAGCCCGCCCGCGCGCGCAGCCGGCCGTCGAACAGCGACTGCTCGAGCCAGAGCTGGTCGACGTAGATCGGCTCGTCGAAGTCGGCGTCGTCGATCGGGTCCGAGAGCGCACCCACGTCCCGGTTGATCTGCTCCTCGTACTGGCTCTTCACGTGGAGCAGCGCCGACAGGCCCGGCAGGCCGACCAGCTCCTCGGCGTCGACGCGCGCGAAGAGGTCCCAGCTGCCGCTGTGGCCGGTGGCGTCGCCGTTCTCGCCGCGGGTCTTCCAGCCCAGGTACTGGTTGTAGAAGAGCTGGAGGGTCGCCCCCATCCGCCCGAGCTGGCGCCGCGGCTCCAGGTCGAGAAGCTGGGGGGACTCGGCCAGGTGTTGCACGAGGCGGGCGGTACGCGGGCCGGCGGCGGCTGCGGCGTGGGGCTGGAGCACCGCCAGCAGCAGGAGCAGCGCCAGCGCGCAGCGCGCCGGATCGGCGGCCCGACCGACCGCTCCGCCGGAGCGGCCGGCTCCCGCGCGTGCTCGACGGTTCGGAAATTGCCCCACGGCCGTGCAGATTACGCCGCAAACTGCTTCGGAAGAACAGCCGAATCGGGCTCGGCGGTGCCCGGAGCGGCACATGCCTCCACGCCCCCTCCGCGTCCCGCGTCGCCTGGCCGACACCGGCCGCGGCGCGTGCCGGAGCCAGTCGCTAACTTGCGCGTTCTCCCCATTCCCCCATTCCCAGGACGGACGAAGCATGAATCAGGAACAGTTCGACAAGGTGCGCACCCAGGACGGCTTCATCGCCGCGCTCGACCAGAGCGGCGGCAGCACGCCGAAGGCGCTGCGCCTCTATGGCATTCCCGAGTCGGAGTACTCGGGCGACGCGGAGATGTTCGACAAGGTCCACGAGATGCGCACGCGCATCATCACCAGCAAGAGCTTCGGCGGCGACCGCATCCTCGGCGCCATCCTCTTCGAGATGACCATGGACCGCGACATCGAGGGCAAGCCCACCGCCCATTACCTGTGGGAGGACAAGCGCGTCGTCCCCTTCCTGAAGACCGACAAGGGTCTGGCGGACGAGAAGGACGGCGCCCAGGTGATGAAGCCCTTCCCCGACCTCGACGCGCTGCTCGACCGCGGTGTCGAGAAGGGCATCTTCGGCACGAAGATGCGCTCGGTGATCAAGCTGGCGAACGAGGCGGGCATCGGCGCGGTGGTCGACCAGCAGTTCGAGATCGCGAAGCGCATCGTGGCCAAGGGCCTGGTGCCGATCATCGAGCCGGAGGTCGACATCAACAGCCCCGAGAAGGCCCAGGCCGAGGAGATCCTGCGGGAGAAGCTGCTGGCCGGGCTGAACGCGCTGTCGGCCGACGAGAAGGTGATGTTCAAGCTCACGCTTCCCGAGCAGGACGACTTCTACAAGCCGTGCCAGGAGCACGCGAACATGGTGCGCGTGGTCGCGCTGTCCGGCGGCTACAGCCGGGAAGAGGCCAACGCCCGCCTGGCCCGCAACCACGGCATGGTGGCCAGCTTCTCGCGCGCGCTGACCGAGGGCCTCACCGCCCAGCAGTCCCAGGCCGAGTTCGACAAGCTGCTCGACGAGTCGATCCAGAGCATCTTCGACGCCTCGCGCACCTGATCCGCGCGCCTGGACCCGGCGCCCCCGCACGGGAGGCGCCGGGCCCCGGGTCCGCGCCCGGCGCATGGGCTGATCGACCCATGGTGGCGCGATGCCGCGCGGCCGTACGGTCGGCGCATGGCACGGAACACCCGCCCGCTCCTCGCCCTCTCCGCCCTCATCGTGGCCTCCTGGCTCCAGGCCGCGGCGGCCGGCGCCGCCGTCGACTTCTACGTCGACGACGAGACCGGCTGGGTGGCGGCCTGGGAGGCCGTGGCCAGCCAGGGCGCGCCGGCGGTCGTGTACTTCGACACCACCGCCGCCAACGTGGCGCTGGCCAGCGAGGTGTCGTCGACGCCGGGGCCGAACACCGGGCTGGGTCCGCGGCTCACCTTCGAGCCCCAGGACACGGGCATGTGCCACCGCTTCCGCGTCCGCACGCTGCAGAGCGGGGCCGGCTTCACCTTCGACGACGACGAGGGCAGCGGCAACCTGCCGAACTTCGACGACGCCCTCAGCATCGGCGACATCGACAACCACCAGATCGACGGCTTCGAGCTCTCGCTGCACGGGCCGCCGATCTACGCCCTGGCCTTCCGCATCACCGACAACGCCGGGGAGCCCTTCGAAGGCATCAGCGTCTGGGACGGCATCGACGACAGCGTCCCGATCGGGCAGTTCGACACCAGCTCCCTCGACAGCTTCACGATCGGCATCGTGTCCGACACGCCCATCGCCTCGGTGCGCTTCCAGGAGGGCACCGGCGGCGACGACGTGGCCGTCAAGGACTTCCGCTTCGGCGACGCCCGCGCCCACGACAGCGACGGCGACGGCGTGACCGACTGCGACGAGATGGGCACGCTGGCCCGGTCCGCCACCCTCTCGGACGACCGCGCCTACACCATCTCCGAGACCGCGGTGGAGCTGCTGCCGGGCGTGGGCTGGGACGGCTCGAGCACCGGTCGTGACGTCGAGTACCAGACCACCCAGGTGCAGAAGTTCGATCCGGCGCTCGGCACGCTGACCGGCGTGCGCGTCGAGGTGACCGGCACGACGCAGCTCGCCCACAGCCGCTCGGGCCAGTGCGGGACCATCGGCCTGATCCCCCTGTGCAACCTGACCATCACCACCGAGACGGACACCGACTTCGGCGTCGGCGTCGCGGGCTACGACCCGGGCGGCGCCGATCCGCCGCTCATCAACGGCGTTCCCGCCTGGCCGACCGCCGACGTGTGGGAACGCAAGGGCCTCGAGACGGAGGTCACCAACTTCGGCATCGTCGCCGAGACGAGCCCCGTCACCAGCAACGGCTCCGTCACCTTCGACTTCGACGTGCCGGTGGGCCAGATCGCCAACTTCGTGGGCACGGGCAGCTTCAGCGTCGCGACGGAGATCCTGTCCGAGACCACCATCACGCTCGAGTGCGGCTGGGCCGTGCTCGCCGTCTGCGACGCCGTCACCCTGGTCGAGCAGGAGTTCGACGTCGCGATCACCGTCACCTACACCTACGAGAAGGCGGTGAACGTCCGCTTCTACGTGGACGACCTGGCCGGCTGGCAGGCCGACACGCCGCAGGCGGAGAACCTGGTGCTCACCACCTCGGCGGCCATGCCCCAGTTCAACGAGGTCTCTTCACCCCCCGGCGCCAACGTGAACGTCGGCAACACCCTCACCTTCGACGTCGATCCGTCCCAGGCCTGCCGCGGCTTCACGCTGCGCACCCTGCAGAGTGGCGCCAACTTCACCTTCGACGACGACGAGGGCGCGGGCAATCTCGTGAACTTCGACAACGCGCTCTCGGTCGGCGACCTCGACAACCACGAGAACGACGACTTCGAGATCTCCTTCCCCTCCGACGGGCCGCCCGCCTTCGCCGCCAGCTTCGTGCTCGAGGACTCGCACGGCACCATCGGCGAGGAGCTGCGGGTCTACGACCTGGACGACGCGCTGATCGGCGTGCTCGGCGGCGCGAGCTTCGCAGGGGGCGAGAAGAAGACGCTCGGCGTGCTCTCCGACGTCCCCATCGGTCGCATCGTCTTCGACGAGGACTCGGGCGGCGACGACGTCGCCATCGACACCTTCCGCTTCGACGAGGGCTACGGCGACTACGACGGCGACGGCCTGAACGACTGCGACGAGGCCACCTACTACGACACCGACCCGCTGGAGGTCGACAGCGACGCGGACGGACTCGACGACTTCGAGGAGCTGATCCTGGGCACCGACCCGAACCTCTACGACACCGACGGCGACGGTCCGGGCGACGGCACCGAGGTCACCGCGGGCACCGACCCGCTCGACCCCGAGAGCCACCCGGTGAAGGTCCCGCTGTTCGGGCCGCTGGCCCAGGGGGGTCTGGCGCTGCTGCTCCTGGCCTGCGCCCGGAGGTTCGTTCCGGCGCGAAGCTGAGGCTCGTGTGCGAGACTGGGAGCCCCACGCCCGCACCGGAGGAGCCCCCGTGAAGCTGCACGAAGCCGAATCTCCCAACGCCCGCCGCGTCCACGTGTTCATGGCCGAGAAGGGCATCGACATCCCCCGCGTGCCGGTGGACATCCGGGCCGGCGAGAACCTCTCGCCCGAGTACCTGGCGAAGAACCCGATGGGGCGCGTGCCCACCCTCGAGCTCGACGACGGCAGCTTCCTGGCCGAGAGCGTGGCGATCTGCCGCTATCTCGAGGGCCTGCACCCGGAGCCCTGCCTGTTCGGCAAGGGCGCGCTCGAGCAGGCGCGCATCGAGATGTGGAACCGCCGCGCCGAGCTCAACTTCGCCATGCCCGCCGCCTCCGCCTTCCGCAACATCAGCGGCTTCTTCAAGGATCGCGAGACCTGCGTGCCCGAGTGGGGGCGGGTGTGCGCCGAGGAGGCGAAGAGCAAGCTCGGCGTGTTCGAGGAGCAGCTCGGCCGCAGCCGTTTCCTGGCCGGCGACGAGTTCAGCATCGCCGACATCTCGATGGGCGTCTTCTACGGCTTCGCCAACGTGGTCGAGAAGATGGCCGGCGTCGACCTCGAGCTCGCCCGGCCGAACCTCCAGCGCTGGAACGAGGAGCTCTCGAAGCGTCCGAGCTTCGCCTGACACCCCCCGGCCGGTTGCCTACCCTGCCGCGGGAGCCCCCTCATGGCGATTCCGGCCATCGTCGCCGCCGGTGACCTGCGCGCATCGAAGGCGATCTACGGCGAGAGCAAGGCCTACCTGGAGATCGAAGGAAGGCCCCTGGTGCGCATGGCGGTGGCCGCGCTCCAGGGTGTGCCCGAGGTCTCCGAGGTGTGGGTGGTGGGCAACGCCGAACGCCTCCAGGGTGCGCTCGGCGGATCCTTCGAGCAGGAGCTCACCAAGCCGCTCCACATCGTCGGCCAGTTCCGCAACCTGTTCGAGAACGGCTGGGAGACCTATCGGCGGCTGCTGCCCGGCGCGCCGCCGGAGGGTCGCGACCCGCGCGAGGACGAGCTCGCGCAGCCGGTCCTGTTCCTCTCCTGCGACATCCCGTTCGCCACCGAGCAGGAGATCTCGGTGTTCGTGCGCCGCGCCCTGGATACCGGCGCCGACTACGTGATGGGCCTGTGCACCGAGGAGTCGATGGAGGCCTTCTACCCGGAGGCGCCCGGCGAGCCCGGCATCCGCATGGCCTACTTCAACCTGCGCGAGGGGCGCATGCGGCAGAGCAACCTGCACCTGATCCGCCCGGGCCGGATCGTGAACCGCCACTACATCGAGGAGATGTACGAGCTGCGCTACCAGCGCGAGTTCGGGAACATGGTGGCGCTGGCCTGGCGCCTGCTGCGCAGCGAGCGCGGCGGCGGGATCATCACCGGGACCTACCTGCTGATGCAGCTGGCGAGCATCGCCGATCGCAGCGGCTGGAAGCGGATCGCCGATCGCGTACGGCGCTGGATCCCGATTCCGCGCATCGAGTGGGGCGTGTCGCTGCTGCTGCGTTCGTCGTTCCGGCTGGTCGTCACCGAGGGCGGCGGCTGCGGCGTCGACATCGACAACGAGCACGACCTGGCGGTGGCGCGCGGGCGCTTCGCGAAGTGGGACGCGGCCCAGCGCGAGCGCGTGGAGAAGCTCTACGGACCGCTGCCGCTGCCCGCGCCGCGGGATCCGTCGTGAGCGCCGCGGAAGCGGCGGAGACGGCGGCGCGCGTGCGCCGCGGGGTCGGCTGGTTCCCGGAGCTGGCGCGCGGCGTGGTGTCGGTGGCTGGCGCCGATCGCACGCGCTGGCTGAACGGCATGATCAGCGCCGACGTGGCCGCGCTGGCGCCCGGCGAGGGCGCCCCGGCGCTGCTGCTCTCGCCCAAGGGCCGCATCCTGGCCGACATGCACGTGCTGAACCGCGGCGACGTCTTCTGGCTCGACACCGCACAGGGCCGGGTGGACCCGCTCGTCGCGGCGCTCGACCGCTACGTGATCGCCGACGACGTGACCCTCGCCAACGTCTCGCCCGACCTGTGCCGCGCGTCGCTGGAGGGACCGCGGCTTCCCGACGTGCTCCGCGCGCTGGGCGTCGCGGCGCCGCCGCCGGACGGCTGCGTCGAAGCCCTCGTGGGTGGCGCGCCGGTGGTGCTGGCGGCATTCGGCGAGAGCGGCGAGCCGGCGCTCCAGCTCTTCGTGCCGGTCGTCGCCTTCGACGCCGTGGCCGACGCGGTGGTGGCGGCGTCCGGCGACGCGCTGGTGGCCGGCGATGCGGCGACCCTCGACGTGCTGCGCATCGAGGCGGGCACGCCGCGCATCGGCGCCGACCTCGACGACGACGTCTTCCCCGCCGAGGCGGGCCTGGTGGAGCGCGCCGTGTCGCTCACCAAGGGCTGCTTCACCGGGCAGGAGATCGTGGCGCGCATCGAGTCGCGGGGCGGTGTGAACCACCGGCTGGTGGGACTGCACTTCGGGGACGCGGCACCGCCCGAGCCCGGCCGGGCGCTCGCGCTGCCGGAGGGCAAGGCGATCGGCGAGGTCACCAGCGCCTGCGTGTCCCCGGTCGGCGCGATCGGTCTGGGCTACGTGCGGCTGCCCCACGACGCGCCGGGCACCGAGCTGCGGGTGGGCGAGCAGGTGGCCCGGGTCACCGCGCTGCCGTTCGTGCATCCCACTCCCCCGTGAGCCGCGGAAGCCTCGTGGTCTTCGCCAAGCGCCCCCGGGCCGGCGAGGTGAAGACGCGCCTGTGTCCGCCCTTCGCGCCGCAGCAGGCCGCGGACCTGTACGCGGCCATGCTGGCCGACGTGCTCGAGGCGGCGGCCGCCGACGCCGCGCGCCACGACCTGTCCGCGGTGCTGGCCGTGTGGCCGCCCGAGGCGGCGCCGGAGCTGGCGGCCCAGGCGCCGCCGGCCTTCCGGGCGGTCGCCCAGCGGGGCGCCGACCTGGCGGCGCGGCTCGCCCGGGCGCTGGCCGAAGAGCTGGCGGGCGGCGCCGGCAAGGTGCTGCTGCGCGGCAGCGACAGCCCGGCGCTCGACGCGGCCGCCGTCGACCAGGCGGTGGCGGCCCTCGACGACCACGACCTGGTGCTGTGTCCGGACCTCGACGGCGGCTACAACCTGGTGGGCGCCCGCGGACCCGCCCCCGGCCTGTTCGACCACCCGATGAGCACCGAGCGGGTGCTCGAGCAGACGCGGGAGAACGCCCGGCGCCTGGGCCTCGCCACCCGGGTGCTCGAGCCGCGCTTCGACGTCGACACCGCCGACGACCTGCGCGCGCTGGCCCGGGCCCGCCGCGCCGGCAGCGACCGCTGCCCGCGCACGCTCGCCTGGCTCGACGCCCACGGCCTCTGGCCCGACCCGCCCTGAGCCCTCCCCGGGCGCCCTGCACGCACGCCCTGCACGCAGGTTGGGCAGATCCATGCACACTCGCTGGGCAGCGCCGGCCCGGAAGCGGCTGGGGAGTCCGCTCGCGGCTTCTCGCTTCGGCACGGCGCTTGCTGCGTTCGGGGTGGCGAGTG
>JBNLVK010000155.1:0-40649 GCA_050618055.1 Myxococcota bacterium | reverse complement strand
CGATCATGCCGACCACCGCCTTCCCCCACGACCACGCGCCCTTCGACGGCCGTACGATCGACGTGGACGGTGCGTCCATTCCCTACATGGAGCAGCTGTTCTGGGCGGGCGTGGTGACGGTGGCCTACCTGCCGTCGACGGTGGTGCCGGTGGGGCCGGCGCCGGACGGTCTGCCGGTCGGCATGCAGGTGGTGGCTCCGTTCCTGGAGGACCGCACCGCGCTGCGCTTCGCCAAGCTGCTGGAGGACGAGATCGGCGGCTTCGTGGCGCCGCCCGACTTCGCCGACTGAGGTCGCCGCCCCGGGGGGAGACCGGGCGGGTGAATTCGTCACCGCTCTCGCGCGTCGGAAGGGCATGCTGCGACTCGCCGAGCGGCCGGCCCGTCTTGTAGGCTCCCGGCCGATGGTGCTCGCGCGCCCAACCCAACCATCCGGTGCCGCGGCGGGGGGAGTTCGCCCGGACCGGTTCAGAGGACCCAGAACGACATGCGATACCTGATCCCGGCCACGCTCTTCCTCGCCCTCTTCCTGGGGGCTGCCCAGGCGCAGGCCAAGAGCTGCTCTTCCTTCGTGGAGATCAAGAAGTACGACGCCGAAGGCCAGCGCGTGCTGGCGAAGCACGTGAGGGGCAAGGTCAAGAAGTACTTCCCGAAGCCCGAGGGCGCCCCGGCCACCGACAAGGTGCCCGGCTCCTGCAAGAAGAGCGCGAAGCAGAACGAGCTGCACGTGAAGTCGTCCGGCGGTCGGATGTCGGTGACGCAGATCCGCTCGAACTTCGAGGGGAAGATGCTCAACGAGACCGACAGCGACGAGTGGTTCGCCAAGAAGATCGAGGAGATCATCGCCGCCGGCGAGCCGGTGGTCGCGGTGCTCCGCCCCGGCCGCAAGCGCAGCGATCCGGTGGAGATCACCACGATCTACATGCCCGCCAACGAGGCCGACTTCGCCGAGATCAAGCGCCTCGAGGACCAGGCGGAAGACCTCTAGGTCCGACCCGCCCGCAGTTCGCGGGGCCCGGTCCGGCAGCGTCCGGACCGGGCCCTTCGTCGTTCCGGGTCCGGCGGCCTCGCGAACTACTGGCACATAATGTGCCATTAGTGTAGGGTGGCCGCATGCCGTTCCACGAGCGGGACCACCTGGGCTTCGACGCGCCGGCGCCGCTGGGTCACCCGGGCCGGGCGAACCTGCCCGACGGCACGCCGACCGGTCCGGAGGTGGGGGAGCGCCTGCCCGACTTCCGCCTGGTCGACCACACCGGCCGCCGCGTCGACTTCCACGCGGACCGCGGTGAGGCGAAGGCCGCGGTCGTCTTCTTCCGCTCCGCCGTCTGGTGACCCCCCTGCTTCACGCAGCTCGTGGAGCTGCGCGACGCGATGCCGAAGTTCCGCGAGGCGGGGGTCCGGCTCTACGCCATCTCCTACGACGACCGCGAGGCGCTGGCCGCCTTCGCCGACACCTACGGCATCGACTACCCGCTGCTCTCGGACCCCGACTCCCAGGTGATCCGGCGCTACGGGATCCTGAACACCGAGGTCCGGCCCGGCGACCTGCCGGCCTACGGCGTTCCCTTCCCGGGCACCTACGTCTGCGACGAGAAGGGCGTCGTGGTCGAGAAGTTCTTCCACGACAGCTACAAGAAGCGGGACAGCGCCGAGACCCTGATCGACTCGGCGCTGGGCCGCGTGCTGGCGGGCCGCGAGGCGCGCGCGCAGACGCGCGGCGACGACGACGTGCGCGTGTCGGTGTTCGTGCAGGGCGGACGCGGGACGCTGCGCCAGGGGATCGTGCGCCGGCTGGTGGCGCGCTTCGAGCTGCGCGAGGGTCTGCACGTCTACGGCGAGCCGGTGCCCGACGGCATGGTGGCCACGCGCGTCGAGGTCTCCGGGCCGGAGGGGCTGGTGACGCTCGATCCGGTGGCGCCGCCGACGCGCCCCCTGCACCTGGCGGGCCTCGACCTGACGCTGAACGTGTGGGACGGCGGCGTCGACATCGCGGTGCCCTTCTACCCGCGCGCCGAGATCGTCTCCGAGTGCCGGCCCGTCGACGAGGAGGCGGTACCGGTCGACGTGACCGTCCGCTACCAGGCCTGCGACGACGCCACCTGCTTCGCCCCGAAGACCGAGACGTTCCACCTGGACCTGGGCCGCGAGCCGGTGGACATGCCGGACCTGGCGTTCCACGGCGAGACCGGCCAGCGCAAGTCGACGATGGACGGCGCGCCCCACATGCGCCGGCTGATCCTGCGCCAGCTGCGGCGGCACCCGCTGGGCGTGCTGCGGTCGGTGGTGCAGATGGTGGGTCTGCGCATCGCGGCCCGGAAGCGGGCGGGCGGCGACGCCGACGCCCCCTAGACCCAGACGGCCAGCACACCCATGGCGGCGACGCCGACGATCACCAGGCCGAACAGCGGCAGCCGGCCGGTCGACCCGGTCAGCTCGTCGCGCAGGATGTCGAGCAGCGCCACGTAGACGAAGGTCCCGGCTGCCAGCGCCAGCACCGTCGCCTCGGCGGCCAGGCGCAGGCTCCCCTCGAGCCCGCCGCCCAGGCCCGCGCCCAGCAGCATGCCGATCGGCGTGGCCACCGCGAACACGCCCACCAGCTCCAGGCGGCGCCGCGACGGGAGCGGGCTGCGGGCCAGGCTCACGCCCAGCGCGAAGCCGGCGATGCTCTTGTGGGCCAGGATCGCCACGAACAGGACGCTCGCCTCGGGCAGCTCGCCCTCGGCGCCCAGGGCGAGGCCGGCCATCAGCGAGTGCACCGAGAGGGCGAGGAGCACCGCATAGGCGGCCCGCCCGCTGCGTCCGGGCCGGTCCAGGGAGCGGAAGCGCTCGCTCGACGGGGCGTGGACCAGCGCGTGGGCGCTCTCGGGCAGCAGCACGTGCTCCGAGGCCAGCATCAGCAGGAAGCCGACGGCGGCCAGGCCGTAGGCCCACTCGGCGTTGCCCGACAGGGCGCGCCAGCCCTCGGCGGCCTCGGGCAGCATGTGCATCCAGCCCGCGCCCAGGAAGATGCCGGCGGCCAGCGCGTTGCCGCGCGACAGCAGCGCCGGAGCCGCCAGGCGGCGGCGCAGCGGCAGCAGGCCGCCGACGGCACCCGCGGCCAGGATGGCCAGCAGGAAGACGAGCTTGATTCCAGACAAGGGGGCCTCGCGAGGGGCTTGCTTAGCTCATCGCCCCGGCGGTGACGACTCCGGCGATCGGGGCTCAACCCGGGCGGCGAGTCGGTCGATGGGCCCGGGATCGCCGGACGGAGACGGGGGAGCGGACATGGCATCGGACCTGATGCTGGTGGGCTACTGGCGCGTCGCCGGGCAGGACGGCTGCCCCTACCGCGATCCGCGCGAGCTGGTCGATCCCGGCTGGGACTGGAAGCCGGAGGAGAAGGCGGAGCTGGCGGCCTACCTGACCGGGGGCCTGCCGCTGACCCAGTACCTGGGCCACTCGCGCTGCCGCTTCGACTGCGGCATCCCGGACCACCGCATGGGCAACGCCGACCTGACCGACGGCACCTGGGTCTGGCCCGAGGGGCTCGTCCACTACGTGCGCGAGCACGCGCTGCCGCTGCCCGAGCCCTTCGTGGCGCACATGCGCGAGCACGACTTCCGGGTGCCCGAGGTGTTCGACGCGCCGGAGGCCGGTGACTACGACGACGGCTTCTGGATCGAGTGGTGCGCCGCCCACGTGCGGCGCGAGATCGCGTAGCGGCGCAGGGTCAGCGCATCAGCTCGCCCGAGTTCACCATCAGGTTCTGGCCGGTGATCCTGCGGGCGCGCTCCGAGGCCAGGAAGACGGCGGCCTCGGCCACGTCCTCGTCCGCCGCCATCTCGCCCAGCGGAATGCGGCTGGTGATGTCGGCCAGCAGCGCCTCCTCGGTGGTGCCCTGCTTCTTCGCCTCGAACTTCAGGTACGCCTGCACCGGCGGACCCCACATCCAGCTCGGCACGACCATGTTGACGCGGATCCCGTCCTTCCCGAGCTCGTCGGCCAGGTAGTACATGGTCGAGAGCAGCGCCCCCTTCGACGCGGCGTAGCCCGCCTGGGGCAGCTGGGGCACGAACATCGACTGGGAGCCGATCAGCACGATCGACCCGCCGCCGGCGCGCTTCATCTCGGGGGCCACCGCGCGCACCAGCTTGTAGCTGCCCAGCACGTTGGTGTCGAAGGCCTTCTGCCAGGCCTCGAGGTCGGCGTCCTCCAGGCCGCCGAAGGCCAGCTCGTAGGCCGCCACCTGCACCAGCGCGTGGGCGGCGCCGAAGCGCTTCGTGGCCAGCGCCACCAGGGCCTCGCAGTCGGCCGGATCGGTGATGTCGGTGCGGGCGAAGGCCACGCGCTCGCCGCTGGGGTCGAGCTCGGCGGCGGTCTTCTCCAGCACCGCTTCGGTGCGGGCGGCCAGCACGACGTTGGCGCCGTCGCGCACGGCGCAGCGCGCGACCTCGGCGCCGAGTCCGGCGCCCACGCCGGTGACGAGTACGGTGCGGTCTTCCAGGATCATGGGGGCTCCGTCAGCGAAGGTTGTGGTGGCCGGGGATGAGCGGCAGGTCGAGGGCCGACAGCAGGCCCGGCGGCGCCGCCTTCACCGCCGGAATGGCGTGGAGCGCGCGCAGGCCGGTGGCCAGGCAGCCGCCCGCGTTCGGATCGCCGCCGCGGCCGCGGAAGGCGGTCTCCTGCACGATGTCGGGGCTGCCGTCCACGATCACGCGGTAGGCGTCGTTCTCGACCATGCTGGGCCGCGGCCAGTCGGGCGCCGGTGCGTGGGTGATGCGGTTGCAGTGCTCGATCACGATCCTGGGCTCGCCGCCCACGATCCCGCGGATCTCGAAGCGCACCGCCGCGCAGGTGCCCGCCTCGATGCGTCCCAGCGGGTACTCGATCGGCTCCGGCGTCGCCCACTTCTCGTAGACCGTGTCGACGTCGTCGAGCGCCACGCCCACCGCGTCGGCGATCATGTAGATGGTGTGCCCCCAGGCGAAGACCAGCGCCGCCGGGTTCTCGAGCAGGGCCTTCTGCTCCAGCGGCTCGCCGAAGCCCATCACGCCGTAGTCGCCGGTGTAGGTGGAGTAGTCCAGGATCTCCTGCACGCGCACCCGGTCGACGCGGCCGCACAGGCCCATCAGCGTCATCGGGAACAGGTCGTTGGCGAAGCCCGGATCGATGCCGGTGGTGAAGCAGCTGGTGCCGCCTTCGCGGCAGGCCTCCTCCAGCGGCGCGATCATCTTCGGCGGGCACGCCTTCGGGTAGACGAAGGGCGTCATCGAGGTGGAGACCACGTCCTTCCCCGCGCGCAGGGCCAGGCTCATGTTCTCGATGTTCTTCGCGGCCAGCGCGGCGGTCGGACCGTAGTAGGCGACCGCGTCGGCGGGCTCGCGCAGCGCCTTCGCCGCGTCGGTGGTGGCGACGATGCCGGTCGGCGCGCGTCCCAGGATCTCGCCCAGGTCGCGGCCGTCCTTGGCCGGATCGTTCACGATCACGCCGGCGATCTCGTAGTCGGGGTGATCGAGCATCTCCGCCAGCACCATCTTGCCGACGAAGCCGGTCCCCCAGACGATCACGCGATGGGTCATGCGGGCCTCCTGGACGCGGCATCATAGCCCGGCGGTCGGTTGCCGGTTAGGATGGTGCCGCGACCCGCAGGAGGATCCGATGGGCCAGGGCGACACCACCTTCACCGCCATGCGCGACGCCACCCGCGAGGACTACGCGGTCATCGGCCGGCACTCGCTCGAGTTCTTCCAGGGCCTGCCCGACCGCGTGCTGACCCACCTGGGGCTGCTCGCCGGCGACACCGGCGGCTACGCCGTCGACCGGCTCACCCACAGCCTCCAGAGCGCCACGCGCGCGCAGCGCGATGGTCGCGACGACGAGTACGTGGTGTGTGCCCTGATCCACGACATCGGCGACACCCTGGCCAGCGCCAACCACTCGGAGCTGGCCGCCACCATCCTCGAGCCCTTCGTCTCCGAGAAGAACCACTGGATCGTGAAGCACCACGGCATCTTCCAGGGCTACTACTTCTTCCACCACCTGGGCCTCGACCGCAACCTGCGCGACCGCTACCGCGAGCACGCCTGGTTCCGCGACTGCGCCGAGTTCTGCGAGAAGTACGACCAGAACTGCTTCGACCCGGAGTACGACACGCTGCCCCTCGAGCACTTCGCGCCGCTGGTGAAGAAGGTGTTCGCCGCGCCGAAGAAGTCGATCTACGTGAACCAGGAGAACGTCCGGACGGGGAGCGCGTAGGCTCCCCTTGGATCCCTCCCAGTTCGGCCCCTTCGTCCTGGTCGTCCTGATGACGGTCGTGGGCATGGACCTCACGCTGGCCGACTTCCGCCGGGTGCTGGCCGCGCCCCGCGCCGTGGTGGGCGGCACGCTGGCCCAGCTGCTGCTGCTGCCGCTGATGACCTGGGGCGTGGTCACCAGCCTCGACCTGGCGCCGGTGTTCGGCGCCGGCGCGGTGTTGGTGGCGGTCTCGCCCGGAGCGGGCATCTCCAACATCATGGTGGCGCTGGCCGGGGCGAACGTGGCGCTGTCGGTCTCGCTCACCGCCTTCGCCTCGGTGCTGGCGGTGGTGACGCTGCCGACCCTGTCGGCGCTCTTCATCGGCGTCTTCCTCGACGACGCGGCCCACCTCTCGGTGCCGGTGGTTCCGCTGGTGCGCCAGCTCGCCCTGTCCTTGCTGCTGCCGATCCTGTTCGGCATGTGGGTGCGCCAGCGCTGGCCCGGGTTCGCGATGCGCAACGTGGGGCGCCTCCAGCGCTACGCGCTGCTGGGCATCCTGCTGGTGGTGGTGGTCGCGGTCGCCCTGGGCGACGAGCAGCCGGACGTGGGCTTCGCCGACGCCCGGGGCGCGCTGCTGGGCGGCGGCCTGTGGACGCTCTGCGCGCTGGCGATCGGCATGGGGATGGGGACGCTGTTGCGGCTTCCGGAGCGCGACCGGACCACCTTCGCCATCGAGTTCGCCGCCCGCAACATCGCCGTCACGGCGATCGTGGCCCTGTCCGGGCTGGGGCGCCTGGATCTCACCCTCTTCGCCGGAGCCTACACCGCCGTGGGTTACCCGATGTGCTTCGCCTTCGCCTTCTGGAGGTCCCGGAGGCACCGCAAGGCGGACGGGTAGGGGCCTACAGCCGGGGCCCCGTCCGGCCGAAGGACCGAGGATGGCCCGTTCCGTGTCCGCGCTGCTGATCGGCGAAGAGGGCGAGATCGACCGCGTCCAGCGGCTGCTCGACCGCCTGGAGGTCTCCTACGACCGGGTGAAGCAGCCGAAGCCCGCCGAGACGCTGGCGGCGCCGGAGAAGCTCCTGGTGGTGTCGGGCCAGAGCCTGCCGCGGCTGCCGAAGCTCGTGGTGCCCGAGGGCAACGCCCACCGGCGGGTGTGCATCCACGGGCAGGACTTCCTGCCGCTGCGCGAGCGGCTGCGCGAGCGGGGCTTCCACTACCTGGTGCAGAGCGCGCTGGACGAAACGTCGCTGCGCGTGTTCATCGGCCAGCTCCTGCACGCGGGCAGCGTGCACCGCCACGCGACGCGACTGCCGCTGGGCGGTCCGGTCGAGTTCCGTTCGGCCCGGGTGTCGGGAACGGCGCGGCTGGGCGATCTCTCCTGCGAGAGCTGTCGCGTGCTGGGCGCCGAGGGACTCTCCGTCGGCGACGCCGTGACCGTGGTGCTGCCGGCGGCTCTCGGCGGCGGCAGCGCGCGGCCGCTGCCCGGCCCCGTGATCCGGGCGCGCGCCGACGAGCGCGCCGGCGAGGGCCGGGGCCATTCGGCGGTGGTTCGCTTCTCGGTGCTCGAGCCGGACGCGGCGGAGCGCCTGGGCCGGTTGACGCGTGGAGAGCTGATTGGAACGCGGGTGACGCCGCTGGCGGCCTCGCCGCCGGAGACGGCGCTTCCGCAGGAGCCGGTCGCACACGCTCCCGGGCCCGCGCCCGCCGCGTCCGCCGAGCCCGAGATCCGGTCGCCCGCCGCGGAGCCCCCGCCCGAGGCGCCCCGGGACCGCCGCCGCGAGGTGCGCCACCCGTACACGGGCCGGGTCGAGATGATGGAGCTTCCCAGCGACGCCGAGGGCGTGCTGGGCCGGGACCTCTCCCTCGACGGCGTCTGCGTCGACGGGTCGCACCGCCTGAAGCCGGGCATGAAGGTGACCCTCGCGCTCTACGGCGGGCACCGCGCCAGCCCGGTGGTGGTGGACGCCGAGGCGATCCGGGTGACCGAGCGCGAGGCGGCCCTGGTCTTCGCGCGCCTCTCGGGCGACCAGCAGGACGCGCTGGCCACGCTGATCGCCGAGCAGCCGGCCGTCGAGACGCTGGCGCCCCGGACCGGCAGCCGCGTGCTGGCCACGCGCATCCTGAAGCGCGACTAGACCCCCGGCCGCCGATCTCCCCGGTGTAGACTGGGCCGGAACCGCTCCGGAGGTCCACGCGTGCCCGGTCCCCTCGAAGGTGTGAAGGTCGTCGACGTCTCGGCGGTGGTCTCCGGACCGCTCGCCGCCATGATCCTGGCGGACCAGGGCGCGTCGGTGGTGAAGATCGAGCCGCTCGGCCTGGGCGACATCATGCGCCAGAACCTGAACCAGCGCGGCGGCATGACCAGCTTCTTCGCCAACTGCAACCGGGGCAAGCGTTCGGTCGCCGTCGACCTGAAGCAGGAGCGCGGCGTGGCTCTGGTGAAGGAGCTGGTGCGCGACGCGGACGTGTTCATCCAGAACTGGCGCCCGGGTGCCGCCGAGCGCCTGGGGCTGGGCGAGGACGCGCTGCGCGCGCTCAACCCGGGCCTCGTCTACACGTCCGTGTCCGGCTACGGCCCGTCGGGTCCCTACCACGACCGACCCGTCTACGACCCGATCATCCAGGGGCTGACCGGCCACGTCGCCATCCAGGAGAGCCCCGACTTCCCGATCAAGGACCTGGTGCGCAACATCGTGGCCGACAAGTCGAGCGCCTACACGGCGGCCCAGGCGATCACCGCCGCGCTGTTCGCCCGGGAGCGCGGCGCCGGCGGGCAGAACATCCACGTGCCGATGATCGACGCGTCGCTGGCGTTCTTCTGGCCCGACGGCATGATGAAGCACACGCTGCTCGGCGACGGCGTGCAGAACCCGGGCGCGCTCTACGAGGTCTACCGCATCTGGCCCACCGCCGACGGCCACCTGATCTACTTCGCGGCCTCGCCGAAGGAGCTCCAGGCGCTCTACCGCGCGCTGGGACACCCGGAGTGGTCGGAGGACGAGCGCTTCATCGTGCCCGGCTACCTGCTGCCCGAGAACCGGGAGATGGTCGGCCGGCTGATCATGGGCGAGATCGAGAAGCGCACCACCGCCGACCTGGTGCAGGCGATGGTGAAGGAGGGCGTCCCGGTGGGACCCGTCCACTCGATCGAGTCGATGCTCGAGGACCCGCAGATCACCCACAACGACCGGGTCTACGAGGAGGAGCACCCGGCCTACGGACGCTTCCGCGGCGTCAAGCCGGCGGCCCGCTTCAGCGCGACGCCCCAGCAGGCGGGCGCGGCGCCGCCACTGCTGGGCGAGCACACCGACGAGGTGCTGGCCGAGCTGGGCTACGACGCCGACGCCACCCGGAAGCTGCGCGAGGCCGGCGTCGTCGCCTGAGCCTCACAGCCCGCGGCGCTTCTTCTCGGCCGCCAGGCGCACCGTGTCCGACTCGAGCGGCGCGCGCTTCTTGTCGTCGGGAAGCTTGCCGACGGTGTCGAGCGCCATCTTGGTTCCGTCGTAGGTGATCCACTTCTCCGGCACCACCTCCAGGATCACGCGCATCGGCGAGTCGAGGAACTTCTGGAAGCCGGCGGCGGCCTGCTCGTTGCCGCGGTGCAGGTGCTTCGAGAAGGCGGGGTAGAACCAGTCCTTCGTCTCCTGGTCCTCGTGGAGGATGCAGCGGCCCTTCACCGTGATCGAGCGGGCCGGCCCCATCTTCGTGCCGGTGCTGGTGATCACCACCGACACGCGCGGATCGCGGCGCACGGCCGAGATGCGGTGGCGGTGCGCGCCTGCGGTCAGCCAGATGCGCCCGTCGTGCCAGATGTAGGACATGATCACGCCCATGGGCCAGCCGTCCTTCGTCGACCAGTTGAAGGTGCACTCGGCGTGCTGGCGCAGCAGCGTCTCGCGGTCCTCGTCTTCCAGGTGGTAGACGGAAACCGACTCGTAGTCGTGGAGCTCCTCGGACATGGTGTCTCCTCCTAGGCGTCGTCGATGGCGACGAGCATCTTCCCCATGTTTCCCCCGGCCATCAGGAGGCACAGGGCGGCGGGAAGGCGCTCGATGCCGTGCTCGACGTGTTCGCGCAGGCTCAGGCGTCCCGACGCGTACCAGTCGGCCAGCTGTTCCACGGCCTCGCCGAAGCGGTCGCGGAAGTGGTCGACGGCGAAGCCCTCCATGCGCGCCTGCCGCTCGGCCAGGCGCAGGTAGAGCCGGGGGCCGCGCACGTCCTGCATGTCGTCGTACTGCGAGATGGCGCCGCACAGCACCACCCGTCCGCGCAGGCGGATGCGGTCGAGAGCCAGGTCGAGCAGCTCGCCGCCCACGTTGTCGAAGTAGACGTCGATGCCGTCGGGGGCGAGGGCGTCGAGACGGGCGCCCACGTCCTCGCCCTTGTAGTCGATGCCGGCGTCGAGGCCGAGCTCGTCGGTGAGGTAGCGGACCTTCGCCGGCCCGCCCGCCAGGCCGATCACCCGCGCGCCCCGCAGCTTCGCGATCTGCGAGGCGACGGAGCCCACCGCACCCGCGGCCGCCGACACGAGCACCGTCTCCCCCTCGGCCACGGCGCCCACCCGGCACACGCCGAAATAGGCCGTCAGCCCGGTGGTCATGCCGAGCACGCCGAGCCAGGCGGACAGCGGAGCGCGCTCCGCGTCCACCTTGTGGAGCATCCGGCCCGGCAGCACGGCGTGGGTCTGGGCCATCAGCGGACCGGTCACCGCGTCGCCCTCGGCGAAGCCGGGGTCGCGGCTCTCCACCACGCGGCCCACGCCCAGTGCGGTCAGCGTCCCGCCGATCGGCACCGAGGCGTGGAAGCTCTGCTCGTAGAGGATCGTGCGCATGAAGGCGTCGATCGACAGCGCGTGGGTGGCGACGCGGATCTCGCCGTCGTCCAGCGGCCGGAGCGCCTCCTCCTCGATGCGGAAGCAGCCCTCGGCCAGCGCACCGTCGGGACGGCGCGCCAGCACGACCTTGCGGTTCGTGGTGTCCGTCGCCACTACATGCCGCCCGAGACGTTGATGGTCTGGCCGGTCACCCAGCTCGCCGCCGGCGAGCACAGGAACAGCGCCGCGGCGCCCAGGTCGGTGGGGGTGCCCAGGCGACCGGCCGGCAGGCGCAGCGCCTTCTCGAGCTGGGGCAGGTCGTCGTCGCCCAGGCGCAGCGCCTTCATCATGATCTCGGTGGGCACGGCGCCGGGCATGATGCCGTTGACGCGGATGCGCGGCCCCAGCTCCTGGGCGTAGGTCTTCGTCAGCATGTTCAGGCCGGCCTTGGCCGCCGAGTAGTGACCGCTGCCCGGCGTGACGATCTCGGCGGCGCGCGACGAGATGTTCAGCACGCGCCCGCCGTCCTGCATGTGGGCGGCCGCGACGTTCGTGCAGGTCCAGACGGCGGTGAGGTTCAGGCGCAGGGTGGCGTCCCATTCCTCGCGCGGCAGCTTCGTGAGCGGGCGCTGGATCGGCGATCCGCCGGCGTTGTTCACCCAGACGTCGAGCCGCCCGAACTCGGAGACGGCGCGCTTCGCCAGCGCCTCCACCGCCGCCTCGTCGGTGACGTCGGTGGTCTGGGCGACGGCGCGTCCGCCGCCGTCGCGGATCTCGGCGGCGACGCGCTCGATCTCGTCGGTGCGGCGCGCCGCGCACACGACCGCGGCGCCGGCGCCGGCGAACACCTTCGCGATGCCCTCGCCGATGCCGCGGCCCGCGCCGGTCACGACGGCGCACTCGCCGGAGAGGTCGAACAGGTCCTGGCTCACACGTTCCTCCTGGGGCGTCCGAGGGTACCGGAAAGGCGGGCCGCCGAGCCGCCCCGATCGTGCGCCGATCGCGCGACGATCGGGTACGATGCCGGCATGCAAGACGCTTTCACGCTCCTCGACGGTGTTCAAGCCCGCTCCCTGGACGCGACCGTCGACGACGGGCGCGTGCGCGTCTCCGCCGCGTCGGTGCGGGAGGCGCTCGGCTGGGAGCTGAAGCCGGAAGGCCTGTGCCGCGGCAGCGTCTGCATTCCGGTGCGCGACCGCGAGGCGTGGGTCTCCGACGCCGGGCTCGACCTCCAGGTGCTGGCCGAGCGCATCGGTCGCCCGCTGGCCGTCGACGCGGACGAGCGCTGCGCGGCCCTGGGCAGCGACCACGTCTCGCGCGGTCACGACCTGGCCACGCTGGCCGCCCCCGACTTCGAGCTTCCCGACCTGGACGGCACGCTCCACCGGCTGTCGGACCTGCGCGGGAAGAAGGTGCTGCTCGTCGCCTACGCCTCCTGGTGAGGCTGCCGCGAGGACCTGCCGGTCTGGCAGGCGCTGTACGAGGAGCTGGGCGACGAGGGCTTCACGCCGCTCACCGTGGCGCTCGACCGCTGCGACGACGTGCGTCCGTTCATCGAGGGCGCGCGTCCCACCCATCCGAGCCTGATCGACGAGCAGCACGGGGTGGCCGACCTCTACCACTTCGTGAACGTGCCCTCGATCGTGTGGATCGACGAGAAGGGCCGCATCTGCCGGCCGGTGGACAACCAGTTCGGCACCGACACGTTTACCGCCTTCCACGGCAAGCAGTCCGGTCCCTACCTGGAGATGATCCGCGAGTGGGTCCGCGAGGGGAAGCACACCATCGACCCGGACCAGACGCGCCGGCTCACGCCGTCGCCCACCGCCGAGGCCCAGCAGGCCCGCGCCGAGCGCGCGCTCGCCTGGCACCTCCACCAGAAGGGACGGGAGGAGGCGGCGAAGCGCCACTTCGAGCGGGCCGGCGAGCTGGCTCCCGAGGACTGGACCATCCGCCGCGGCTCCATGCCCATCGTCGGCCAGAACCCGTTCGGCCCCGAGTTCTTCGCCCTGGCCGAGGAGGGCCGCGCCGAGCTGCCCATGGAGGCGATCACCCCGACGAAGGCGGAGTAGCCGGCCGCCCAGGGCAGGGGTTCGGGGAGGCCGCAGGGCCGCGGGAGGGGTCCGCCTGCGGTCCGCGCGCCGGCTTGACACCTCTCCAAAATTGGGAAAAAATTCCCAAGGAGGATCCGGTCGGGACGGGCGGCCGGCAGGGGAGGAGATCGGACATGTCCCTCGAGCGGATCCGGGGCGCCGCGCGGGCCTTCAGCACGCGACGCGTGCCCGACGCCGCCCTGCTGGGTCTCACCCGCGACGCCGCGCCCCGACCGGGGGACCTGGTGCTGGCCCGCGTCGACCGGGTGGGGTACACGCGGCGGCTCCACGGTGTCGACGGCCGCCGTCGCTCGCTCTTCGTGGGCGACGAGGTCGTGGTGGCCTACGCGAACCGCTACGCGCCGCGTCACTTCGAGGCGGTGGTCCCCGCCGATCTGGGGCGCTGCCAGCTGGCGGCCTGCGGCGGGGTCGCGGGCCGCGTGCGGCTGCGCCACGAGCGCACGCGCGCCGCCAGCGACCTGGTACCCGTCGGCCTGCTGACGGGGATCCGCGGCGAGGTGGTCAACCTGGCCGACTTCGCGCTGGCGCCGGTCGCGGCAGCGGGCGAGCGGCCCACCACCCTCGTCGTGGCCGGAACGTCGATGGGCTCGGGCAAGACCACCTGCGCCGCCAACCTGGCGCGGGGCCTCCTCCACGCCGGCCTGCGCGTGGGCTTCGCGAAGGTCACCGGCACCGCCGCGGCGGGCGATCCCTGGGCGTTGCAGGACGCGGGGGCCGCCCCGGTGCTCGACTTCACCGACGCGGGGCACGCATCGACCTACCTGCTGCCGCCGCGCGAGGTGGAGAGCGTCCTCGAAGCCCTGCACGGACACCTGGCGGAGGCCCGCGTCGACGTGGCGATCGTCGAGCTGGCCGACGGCCTGTTGCAGCGCGAGACGCAGGCGCTGCTGGCGTCGGACCGGCTCGCGCGGCGCACCGACGCCTTCCTGTTCGCCGGTGCGGACGCCATGGGAGCGGTCTTCGGAGTCGAGCGCCTGCGGGCCGCCGGCCACCGGGTGGTGGCCGTTTCCGGTGTGCTCACGTCGGCGCCGCTCCAGACGCGCGAGGTCGAGGAGCACGCCGGGGCCTACGTGGTGCGCACCCGCGACCTCGCCGATCCCGCCACCGCGCGCAAGCTGCTCCGGGGCGCCCGTGCAGCCGACGCCTGAGGCGGTCGCCGCGGACGCGTGCCGCGAGCTGGCGGGCCTGCGCCACCTGTCGTTCGCGCCGCGGGACGCCCGCGGCCTGCTGGTCGCGGTGCACGGGATCTCGCGCAACGTCCGGTCGGTGTTCGAGGCCTTCCGGCCGCTGGCCGAGCACCACGGGCTCGCCCTGCTGGCGCCCTTCTTCGAAGAGCCGGCGTTCGGCGACTACCAGCGTCTCGGCCGGGCCGGTCGCGGCGCCCGCGCGGACCTGGCGCTGGCGCGGCTGGTGGACGGGTCCTGCGCGCGCCTGGGGCTGCCCGCCACCCGGTTCCGCCTGTTCGGGTACTCGGGCGGCGCCCAGTTCGCGCACCGCTTCGCCATGGCCCACCCGCATCGCGTCGAGGCGGTCGCGGTGTGCGCGGCCGGCTGGTACACGCTGCCCGATCCGCAGCGCACGTACCCCCGCGGCATCGGCCCGAGCCGTCGCCTGCTGGGGGTGGACTTCGAGCCGGCGGAGTTCCTGCGCATCCCCTTCCACGTCTCCGTCGGAGGCGAGGACCTGGAGCGCGATGCGGCGCTGCGCCGGTCGCGCGGTCTCGACCGCACCCAAGGGCGCACGCGGGTGGAACGCGCGCGTCGCTGGTGCGCCGCCATGGACCGCGCCGCGGCGCTGCACGGAATCGGGCCGCCGACGTTCCTCGACGTCCTTCCCGGCGTGGGCCACTCCTTCGAGGACGCCGTGAGGCACGGGCTCTGCGATCGCGTCTTCGACCACTGGCTCGCCGGATCGGAGAGAGCATGCGAACACGGAACCTGACCCTCGCCGCCGTCCTCCTCGTCGTGCTCCCGTTCGGCACGACGGCCTTCGCCGCGGACCTCTCCTTCGGTGAGCGCGGCGTCGTGCTCGACTTCGAGGAGCCGGAGCTCGAGGTGCGCCTCGGCGGGCGCTTCCACCTGGACGCGGGGTTCGTCGACGACGACGTGCGCCCGGCCGACGACGACGTGGAGGTGCGCCGCGCGCGCATCTACGGCGCCTTCCGCCTCGCCGACGACTGGCGCGCGAAGGTGGAGTACGAGTTCGAGAGCCAGCGCTCGGGCTGGCGCAGCCTGTGGGGCGAATGGAAGGGTCTCTACCGGACGGCGATCCGGGTGGGCAACCAGATCGCACCGATGGGGCTGGAGCAGCAGGCCAGCTCGAACCACGTGGTGTTCGTGGAGCGTTCGCTGGCCGAGGCGCTCTCGCCCGGCTTCCAGACCGGCGCGTCGATCCGGCGCACCGGGCGGCTGGAACTGCCCTGGGGGCGATCGGCCTGGAGCCTCAAGGGCGGGGTCTTCGTCCCGCCCATGAACCGCGCCGGCGAGGACCTTCGCAAGAGCGAGCACACCAGCCTGGTGGGGCGCGCGACCTTCGCGCCCCTCAGCGAAGAGCGGCGCCACGTCCACCTGGGCGCGTCCTTCGAGTACCGCGACGTGCGCGACGGCCAGTACCGCTACCTGGTGCGGCCCGAATCGAAGCTGCTGCCGGTGATGCTCAACACGAGCCGCCTGCGCAACGTGTCGCAGGCCACCACCTGGGGGGTCGAGGCGGCCTGGGTGTGGGGACCGGTCTCCATGGAGGGCCAGTACCTGCGGGCCGACGTGGCGCGCAAGGCGACCGCCGACCCGACCTTCGACGGCTTCTCGGGACAGGTGAGCTGGTTCGTCACCGGCGAGTCGCGGCCCTACTCGCGGTCGCGGGGCGCCTTCACGCTGATCCGGCCCGAGCGCCGTTGGGGCGCCGTCGAGCTGGCGGCCCGCTTCAGCGGGCTCGACCTGAACGACGCCGGCGTGCGCGGCGGCCGCGCCCAGGACCTCACCCTGGCCGTGAACTGGTACCTGCTGAAGAACGCGCGCCTGGGCTTCGACTTCATCCAGGTCGATACGAAGGGCGACGATCCGCGCGCCTTCCAGGGGCGCCTGATGGTGTTCTTCTGATGGCGTTGCCCCGCGTGTACGCCGGACGCCGGCGGGCCGTCCTGCTGCGCCTGCTCGCCAACGGAACGTGCCAGGCGCTGCTCGCCTTCGGGGTGGCCTGGGGCGTTCGCGAGACGCTCGCCGCGGTTCCGTCGCAGGAGGTGCCCTGGACGCACGCCCTGGCGCTGGGCCTGGCGGGCCTGCTGCTGCTGGCCCTGCGGGCCACGGAGCGCGCCGACGCCGAGCGCATGGGGCAGGACTTCGTCACGTCGACCCGCGTGCGTCTGCTGCGTCGCATCGTGCGCCGTCCGGCCCGCTCGCGGAGCGGCGACCGGCTGGGACTCACGCTCACGCGTCTCACGACCGACCTCTCGTCGCTGAAGAACTGGGTGAGCCAGGGCGTCGCGCGCAGCGCGGTGGCCGCGATCGTGCTGCCCGGCGGCATCGTCGCGCTGGCCTGGTTCTCGTGGCTGGGGGCCGGGGTCGGGCTCGGCCTGGTGCTGGTCTGCGTCGCCAGCGCGGTCGCGATCGCGCCGAGCCTGCGCGACCGGGTCCGCGAGGCCCGGCGCCTGCGCGGACGGCTGGCGAGCCACCTGGGCGAGCAGGTGCGCGTGGCGGACACGACCTGGCAGTTCGGCCGCGTCGAGCAGGAGCTGCGCCGCGTGCGCGTGCGCAGCCGGCGTCTGGCCGACGCGCTGGTGCGGCGCATGCGCCTGGCCGGCGCGCTGCGCTCCCTGCCCGACGCCGCCTTCCCGCTCGGCGCCGCGCTGCTGGTGGTGCTCGGTCGGGGCGAGACGCGCGAGGACCTGCTGGCGTCGGTCCTCCTGCTGGGCATCCTGACCTCGAAGCTGCGCGACGCGGTCCGCGCCCTCGACCATCGCCTGGCCTTCGCCGAGGCCCGCGCGCGCATCGAGCAGCTGCTCTCGGCTCCCGCGCTGCGCGAGGTCCGCGACGCCGTCGCACTGGAGGGGGAGGGCGCCGCCGCGCTGCGCTTCGAGGGGGTGTGCGTCGACGGCGTGCTGGAGCAGGTCGACCTGGAGGCGCTTCCCGGCGAGCGGGTCTTCGTGACGGGCGCGTCCGGCTCCGGCAAGTCGACCCTGCTGGCCCTGGCCGCGCGGCGCTTCGATCCCGACCGGGGCAGCGTGCGCCTCGGCGACGCGCCGCTCGCCAGCTCGTCGCTGGCCAGCGTGCGGCGCAGCGTGCACCTGGTCTCGCCCGCCGTTCCGCTGCTGCGCGGCACCGTGGGCTCGAACCTGGCCTACGCGTCGGGCGGCGCGGATCCGGGCCACGTGGCCCAGGTCGCCGCCTTCTGCGAGATCGACACCGAGTCGCTGGGCCTTCCCGTCGGAGAGGCGGGGCGCGACGTGCCGGACGGCCTGCGCGCGCGCGCCTCGCTGGCCCGCGCGCTGCTGGCGCGGGCCCGCGTGCTGCTCGTCGACGACCCGGCCTTCCGCAGCGACGCCGCGGCCGCCCGCGTGCTCGAGCGCGTGCTGGCGACCGCCGACGCGACGGTCCTGGTGGCGGCGTCCGAGGACGCATCGCAGGCCGGCGCCGATCGCGTGTGGGAGCTGTGCGACGGCCGGGTGCGCGAGCTGCGTCCGCAGGCGGCGTCGCCCGCCGCGTGACCGGACGCAAGCGCGTCCGCGTCAGACCCGGCGCAGCATCAGCACGCCCAGGCCGGCACCCAGGGCGGCGAGCAGCAGCACCGGCGCCATGTGGTGGATCAGGATGTGGCCCGGGACGTACATGCAGGCCAGCTGCATCAGCAGGGCCGGAACGGCGCCGCCGGCCGCGCCCACGACGGCGCCGGTGAAGGCCCGGTCGATGGGCGCCAGGCGCCGCAGCATGGCCAGCCCCAGCAGCAATGGCGGCAGGCCGAAGACCAGCACCTGGAGCGTGCAGCCGTTGCGCATGCCGTCGGTCGACGGATCGAGGGCCGGCGCCGCCAGGTCGAGCACGTAGGCGCCGACCCACAGCGCGGCCAGCACCAGCGCCGCCGCCGACCGTCGCAGCGGTCGGCCGGGACCCGGCCGGCCGAGCTGGAAGGCACAGGTGATGGCGGCGGCGCCGGCGGCCCAGCCCAGCAGCGTCTCGGCCAGGAAGCGGGGGTTCCCCAGCAGCTGGGACCACCAGCCCTCGCGCAGCGGCGCGATGCCCACGGTCACCGCCACCACCAGCAGCCACGACACGACCAGCCAGATCGCGACCAGCGTCTCGACGCGTCGCGGTCCGCGCGAGGGCGTGAGGTCGTCGACCAGCTCGTCGATCAGCTCGTTGCGCGCTCGACGCATCACGGCTCCTCCTCGGTTTCCAGGGCCGCCCGCACGGCGCGCACCGCGCGGTGCACGCGTGTCTTCATGGCGCTGGCCGACGTGCCGGCGCGGGCGGCGGCGTCCGCCAGGCTCAGCCCCTCGAGCTTGGTGAGCTCGAGCGCTTCGCGGTAGCGGGGCTCGAGCCCGTTCAGCAGCACGGCGGCGTCCATGCGCAGGCTCGGGTCGGCGTCGGCCGCCGCGGCCGTGGCCAGCGCGTCGTCGCCCGCTCCCTCGACCCGACCCCGGCTCTCCTGCCGCCGCAGCAGGTCGATGGCCTTGTGGCGCACGATCGTGAACAGCCAGGCCCGGAAGGGCCGGCGGGGATCGTAGCTGTCGCGTGCCCGGTGGACGGCCAGCAGCGACTCCTGCACACAGTCCTCGACGAAGGGTGCCGCGCCGAAGCGGGTGCGCAGGAAGCCCTCGATCGCCTCGCCCAGCTCGCTCATCAGCTCGTGGTAGGCGGCGGCGTCTCCGGAGGTCGCGCGAACCATCCAGTCGCGCCAGCGGCGCTCGTCTTCCCGAAAGCGTCCGGACGCCTGTTCGCGCGGTTCCATCCGTGGGAGGCAAAGGTAGCCGAAGAGCTCCGGGGTGGCGGGGAGGCCTGCCATGACGCGGCGGATACGCACGAGGGGGCCTCGCGGTTTCGCGTCGGTCCCGGGTCCGGGTGCGGCTCCCGGGTCGCGAAACCTTTGGCGCCGAGGCCCGTAGACGCCGGCGAACCCCATCCTGGAGGATGCGATGAATCGTCGGGAAGAGCTGGCCCGGGTCTTCGAGCGCGACAGGGAGCGGCTCACGGCCGTGGCCCTGCGGATCGTTCGCAACGAGGCGGACGCGGCGGACGCGGTGCAGGACGCGTTCGCCTCGGCGCTGCGCAACATCGACGGCTTCCGCGGCGACGCGCAGCTCTCCACCTGGCTGCACCGCATCGTCTGCAACGCCGGCCTGATGCGCCTGCGCAGCCGGCGGCGACGGCCCGAGTGCCCGCTCGAGCCGGAGCGCGAGGCGCGTCTCGCCGACGCCGCCCGCGGCGCCGACGAGCAGCTGGCCAGCCGCCAGCTGGGCGACGAGCTGATGCGCGCGGCCCACCGGCTGGATCCCGCGAGCCTGGAGCTGCTGACCGCCCGCTACTTCCGCGACGAGCCGCTGCGCAGCATCGCGCGGCGCCATCGCATCTCGCCCAGCGCGGCCAAGACGCGGGTGCACCGGGCACGCACGGCGCTGCGCAGGCTGGTCGAGACGCCGCCCGCGGCGACCGGTCCGGCGCCGCTCGGGCTGTCGGGCCAGGGAATGTCTGCTTGTGCAGACACTCCCTAGCGGGCGTTCCGTCGCCCGACGGCCAGGGCGGCCAGGCCCGCGGCCAGGATCACGCCGGTCGAGGGCTCGGGCACCGGCAGCGTCGGGAAGCCGCTCACCGTGGCCCCGATCTGGAAGGTGTCGCCGCCGACGTCGCCGGTGACGGTCACCGTCGTGAGCTGGTCCCAGTCGCCGATCGGCCGCGCGGGCATGCTCGCGGGCATGGCGTCGCTCGGCAGGATCGTGGTGTCGGTGCTGCCCAGGTAGACCTGCAGCTGGCCGGCGCTGAGCACGCTGGCGCCCAGCGTGCCGTCGGCACCGATGACCACGGGCGCGTAGCCGTCGATGGGCGTGCCGCCGTAGTCGAAGCCGTCCACCACCCAGAAGCGGTTGGTCGAGCCGCTGCCCGGATCGAGCACCATGGTGAACGCGCCGAGCTGGAGCGTGGTCGTCAGCAGGGCGCCGTCGTACTGGCCCGCGGTCGGGTCCGGGTCGATGTCGAGGGTGGTCGACTCGACGGTGTAGAAGCCGTCGAAGTTGCCCCCGACCAGCAGTCCCGAGCCGGCCAGAACGCCGCCCGGGTCGACGATGGTGTCGACCGTGGCGGTGAAGTCGTAGGCCACCGGCGCGGCGGATCCGGCCAGCGGGCAGAGCAGCAGGAACGCGCAGGTCAGGACCAGGCGGCGCAGTGCGGATCGCTCGCGGCTGGGGACGTTCCTCATGGCTCGGCCTCGCTCCTGGGGGTTTCCACCCCTTCACCCCTGGGTGGTTCGGCCGATCGCCACGGGACCTGAGCGCTACGCCGGCGGCCCGGGCGCGGGGTGCGGGTGCCATGGGCCCGCGCGGACGCGCAGTTGGCGCCGCTCCTGCCGCCGCGCTGCCGGCTCCCGGGGCGCCCCCTGGCGGGGCTAGAATGCGGCTCTCGACGCGTCGCGCCTGCGGAGGCCCCCATGATCGACCTGCACTACTGGCCCACCCCCAACGGCAAGAAGGTCACGATCCTGCTGGAGGAGTGCGGCACGCCGTACCGCGTGGTGCCGTGCAGCATCGGCCAGGGCGACCAGTTCAAGGACGAGTTCCTGGCGATCAGTCCGAACAACCGCATGCCGGCCATGGTCGACCACGAGCCCGCGGACGGCGGCGAGCCGATCGCGCTGTTCGAGTCGGGCGCGATCATGCTGTACGTCGCCGAGAAGGCCGGGAAGTTCTACCCCCAGGACCTGCGCACGCGCCACGAGGTGAACCAGTGGGTGATGTGGCAGATGGCGAACCAGGGGCCGAAGACCGGCGAGGCGGGCCACTTCCGCAGGCTGGGCGACGGCGAGGGCGACCAGTCCTACGCGCTGCGCCGCTTCCACGACGAGGTGAACCGGCTCTACGGCGTGATGAACAACCGCCTCTACGACCGTCGCTACCTGGCCGGCGACGCGTACACCATCGCCGACATGATCTCGTACCCGTGGACCGTGGGCTGGAAGGACCAGCAGCAGGACATCGACGAGTTCCCCTACTTCAAGCGCTGGTTCGAGGAGCTGTCGGCGCGGCCGGGCGTGCAGCGCGGCATGGCGGTCGGCTCCGACTTCTCGGTCGACTACGCGAGCCTGCCGAAGGACGAGATCGCGCGCCTGAAGAAGCTCCTCTACAACCAGCGCGCCCGCCCGGCACCGGAGGGCGGTCTGCTCTAGCCACCGCTACGGACGGGTCAGCGGCTCCACGTCGGCCCACACCGCCTCGCCGTTCTTCCGCATCATCTCCCAGATCGCGGCGGGCACCCAGGCGGTCACCGCCGTCTCGTAGCTCTCGCGCGCCTGCACGCGGGCCAGCCAGTCGGCGACCCGTGCCCGCTCGTCGATGACGGGCGTCATGGCCAGGGTGTCGAGGCGCAGCACGTAGGGCAGGGCGGCGGCGTCGGCGAGCCCGAAGCGCTCGCCCGAGAGCCAGCTCGCGTCGGCGAGCGCGGCCTGCATGTCGTCGAGCAGGTCGAGGAAGTGGCCGAGCGCGCCGGCGAACTCGGGCGCCTTCACGCCGTGCTCGATCACGCTGCGCCGCACCGCGCGCTTCGCCGGATCGGGAATGGCGGCCAGGTGGGCCTCCCGCTCGGCCTCGGGCTGCCCGAGGATCATGTTCCGCGGTCCGATCGCGTAGGTGAGGATGCCCGCCGAGGGGTGCACCTTCTCGTCGATGCGCTTCGTCCAGAGACGCGTGGCGTGGCGGCGCGCCGCGTCGCCCGGCAGCAGCGACGGCTCGGGGTGGGCGTCCTCCAGGTACTCGTTGATCAGCGTCGACTCGATCAGCACGTGGCTGCCGTCGAGCAGGGTCGGGACCACGTGGTTCGGGTTCAGCTTCACGTAGTCCGGGTCGTGCTGGCCGCCGGACAGCAGGTCCACGTCGTGGGACTCGAAGGCGAGGCCCTTCTCGGCCAGCACCAGGCGGACCTTCTGGGAGCAGCTGGAGAGGCCGTTGTGGTAGAGAGCGAGCGACATGGGGTCTTCCTCGGGGCGCCGGGTGAGGGTGTAAGCTTGCCCCATGAGCGACCTCATTCTCCACCACTACGCCATGTCCCCCTTCGCCGAGAAGATCCGGCTGGCCCTGGGACTGAAGGACCTGTTCTGGCGCTCGGTCGACACGCCCATGGTCCTGCCCAAGCCGGACCACTTCGAGCTGACCGGCGGCTACCGGCGCGTGCCGGTGCTCCAGGTGGGCGCCGACGTCTACTGCGACACCCACCTGATCGCCCGCGTGCTCGATCGCATCCAGCCGGCGCCGCCGCTGGCGCCGCCGGGCCTGGAGACGGTGGAGCACGCCTTCAGCCGCTGGGCCGAGACCAGCTTCATGATGGCGATCCTGGCCTTCTTCGGGATCGGCGGGATCTTCCCCGAGGAGTTCGTGGAGGACCGCACCAAGACCATGGTGCCGCCGGGCCAGGACGTCTCCGCCGCGAAGATGATCCTGGGCTCGAAGCTCGTCCAGCTGCGCGCGAACCTGGCGCGTCTGGAGCACCAGCTCTCCGACGGACGACCCTTCATGCTGGGCGACGAGCCCTGCGGCGCCGACTTCTCGGCCTACCACCCGGTCATGGCGCTGGCCATGGCGCCGCAGACGGCGAGCCTGCGCGAGCCGTTCGCGCGGGTGAACGCCTGGTGCGAGCGCGTCGGCGCCGTCGGCCACGGCAAGCGCGAGGACATCACCGCCGCCGACGCCATCGCCGTGGCCCGCGACGCCTCGCCGGCGCCCTTCGACGGCGAGCCGGTGACGCCCGACGGCATCGCCCTGGGCACGCCGGTGGTGGTGCTGCCCGACGAGTACGGCTCCGGCAACGTGGCCGGCGAGCTGGCGCCCTCGGGGCTGCACGAGATCGCCGTGCGCCGCCGGACCGAGCGGGCCGGCGAGGTCGTCGTGCACTTCCCGCGCGAGGACTACGCGGTCATCGCGACCGGCTGAGCCCGGGGTGAAATAGCTTGCGCGCAAGATAGTCGTCGGTCTAGCCTGGGCGGGTGGATCGGATCGACGACCTGGATCTGTCAGCATGAGCGCCGCGATCGAGGTCCGGCCGGTGACACCGGTGGTGGGTGCGGAGATCGGGGGCGTCGACCTGCGCGAGCCGCTGCCGGACGCCCAGATCGGTGCGATCCGCGATGCGCTGCACGCCCACCTGGTCCTCTTCTTCCGCGACCAGGACGTGACGCCCGACCAGCAGATCGCGTTCGCGCGCCAGTTCGGGGAGATCAGCGTTCCGCCCTTCGCCCCGAAGTACGGCAGCGACCCGGAGCTGGTGGTGCTGGACCAGGTGTCGCCCAAGGGAGAGGGCGCCGACAACTGGCACAGCGACAACACCTTCATGGCCGAGCCCCCGATGGGCTCGATCCTGAAGGCGGTGCAGCTGCCGGCCCTGGGAGGCGACACCTGCTTCGCCAGCATGTACGCCGCCTACGAGGCGCTGTCCGAGCCGATCCGCCGGCTCGTGGACGGTCTCGAGGCCGTGCACGACCTGACGCGGCCGCTGCAGAAGGCCATCGACGCCGGACACAGCAATGCGAACCTGGCCGAGGTGCAGGCGAAGTGGCCGCCCGTCACCCACCCGGTGGTGCGCACCCACCCGGTGACCGGGCGCAAGGCGCTGTTCGTGAACGGCAACTCGACCACGCGCCTGGTCGGGCTCTCCGAGCGCGAGAACGCGCTGCTGCTGCCGTTCCTGAACGACCACGTGCGCGATCCGGCCTTCCAGTGCCGGTTCCGCTGGGACACGAACTCGATCGCGTTCTGGGACAACCGCTCGGCCCAGCACTACGCGGTCCCCGACTACGGCGAGCGGCGCGTGATGCACCGCGTGACGCTGGCGGGCGACCGCCCGCGCTAGCCCCTGGAGAGGAAGCATGCGAAACGGATTCAAGGTCTTCGACGCGGACGCCCACGTGGTGGAGCCGAAGGACATCTGGGAGCGCTTCCTCGACGCGCGCTTCAAGGATCGGGTGTCCTGGCGCCAGCCCTTCGAGGGCATGGACCGCTTCCGGCCGGCGACGGTCGACGGCCGCTACACCCAGAGCCACAAGACGCTGTACGGCCGCCAGCAGGAGGCGGTGCGCTGGACCACCGAGGCGATGGTCGCGAAGTACGGCGAGGTGGTGCACAAGGGCTTCGACGGAGCCAGCGTGGCCGAGTCGATGAAGGTCGAGGGCGTCGACCTGATGGTGCTCTACGGACCCGGCTACGACATGTGGGTCGACGGCATCGACCCGGCTCTGCAGGCCGGCATGGCGCGCGCCTACGGCCGCTGGGCCGAGGAGATGCGCGAGACGTCCGGGGGGCGGGTGCTCGCCGCCGGCCCGGTTCCGCTCTCCGACGTCGACCGCGCCGTCGAGGAGGTCCGCTACGCCCACGAGCACCTCGGCACGCGCTGCTTCTGGGCCCGCCCGAACCCGTTCAACCACCGCACCCTGGGCGATCGCTACTTCGACCCGCTCTACGAGGTGCTCCAGGACCTGGACGTGCCCTTCGCGACCCACGAGTTCATGGGGCTGGTCGGTCCGTCCGCCGGCGAGGACCGCTTCTCCTCCTTCGTCGAGTGGCACACCTGCGTGCACCCGATGGAGGCGCAGATGGCCATGCTGTCGATGATCGTGAACGGCGTGTTCGAGCGCTTCCCGCGCCTGCGCGTGGCCTACATGGAGGCCGGCTGCGGCTGGCTGCCCTTCTGGCTCCACCGCATCGAGGAGCACGTCGAGCTGGCGGGCTGGCTCGAGACGCCGGACTGCAAGCGCGACCCGGCCGAGTACTTCGAGGACAACTGCTACATCACCACCGAGTGCGACGAGCGGCTCGTGTACCACGTGATCGACGAGCTGGGCGACGACAAGATCCTGTTCGAGACCGACTACCCGCACCCCGACTCGAAGTACCCCCACGCGGTGCAGACCTTCCTCGACCAGAAGGAGGTCTCCGAGGAGAGCAAGCGCAAGATCCTGTGGGACAACGCGGTCGACTTCTACCGCTTCCCCGAGAGCCACATGCCCACCCGCTTCGAGGAGGCCGCCGGCTAGCCGTGGCCGGGTTCCGCAGGCCCTTCGAGGCGGTCGACCATGCCGCGCTCGCCCGCACCCACCCGCCGCCGCCCGAGTACTTCGAGGGCGACTGGCTGCTGGGGCCCGAAGAGATCGAGGCGCGCCAGCTCGAGCGGCTGCGGGCGCGGGCGCGGCGCGCCCACGAGGTGCCGTTCTTCCGCAAGCGCTGGGACGCGGCCGGCTTCCACCCGGACCAGCTCGACTCGCTGGCCGACCTCTCCCGCGCACCCGCCTACCGCGTGGACGACATCCGCCGGAGCATCGAGGAACACCCGCCGCTGGGCGACTACCAGGGGGCTTCCCTCGACCGCGTGCTCGAGGAGCCGCTGCGCATCTTCATGTCCGGCGCCACGACCGGCGCTCCGCGTCCCACCCTGTACACCCAGTGGGATCGGGAGGCCGGTGCGATCCTGATGGCCCGCGCCCTCTACCTGCAGGGCGTGCGGCCGGGCGACGTGGTGATCAACGCCTGGGCCTACTCCACCCACAACGGCGCCTTCGCCTTCGACGAGGCGCTGCACAAGTGGCTGAACTGCGTCGTCATCACCACCGGCACGGGCACGGTCACCAGCAGCCGCCGCCAGGTGGAGCTGGCGCACCAGTACCAGGCCACCGCGATCCTCACCACCGGCGACTACCTGATGCACCTGGCGTCGGTGGCGAAGGAGATGGGCCTCGACCCGAAGAAGGACTTCAACCTGAAGGCGCTGCCCAACATCGGCGACCGCGACGTGCTGGAAGAGGCCTGGGGCGTTCCGAACTACCAGTCCTACGGCTTCCACGAGGTGCAGTGGGTCTCGGTGGAATGCCCGGAGCGCCAGGGCCTGCACGTCTTCGAGGACGCCTTCGTGGTGCAGATCGTCGACCCGGAGACCGGCGAGGTGCTCCCCGACGGCGAGCAGGGCTGCGTCTGCATCACCGAGATCTACAAGACCGGAAGCCCCCAGTTCCGCTACGACATCCAGGACCTGTCGTTCCTCTACCCGCGCGAGCGGTGCGCGTGCGGAAGCTGGCTCCGGCGCATGGGCCCGTTCGCCGGTCGCGCCGACAACATGGTGAAGCTGCGCGGGGTGAACGTCTGGCCCGAGGCCGTCGGGGAGATCGCGCTGGACGATCCGCGGCTCGAGAACGACTACTTCGTGCGCGCCGTGCGCGAGGCGGGTCGGGACGAGATGATCGTCCACCTGGTGAGCCGCGCCGACGCCTCGCAGCGCGAGCCGATCCGGCTGGCCGCCGAGGCGCGGCTGAAGGAGCGGCTCGGGGTGCGCATCGGCGCGGTCGTGGCGGCACCGGGAGAGCTGGACGCCTGGACCGAGATCCACTCGTCCCCCAAGCCCAAGCGCTTTCGCGACGAGCGGGGCGGCTGATGGGCTGCGTCGACTACTGGTGCAACGCCTTCACGCCGGATCGCCGGGCCCTGTGGGACGCCGCTGTCGAGGAGCAGGGGCTCTCGGTGAAGGTGCGGCGTGACGCGACGGACAGCTTCACCGACGCGGCGACGATGGTCGCGCGCATGGACGAGCTGGACCTCGACGTCCTGCTGCTGCCGACGGCGGACGTTCCGGAGGACGCCGGGCCCCATGCCTACGAGCGCTATGCGTCGTCGTGGAGCGAGCTCATGGCCCTCTGCGAGTCCCACCCCCGTCGCTTCCGGGGCCTCTGGAGCTTCGATCCCACCGGCGTCGGGGGCCTGCAGCGGGCGGCCGAGGCCCTCGCGCACCCCGCCTGCGTGGGTCTCCATCTCCACACCCACAGCTTCGATCGCGCCTTCGATCACCGCGAGCTCTATCCCTTCTACGCCCTCGCCGCCGAGCGCGACGTGCCGGTCGTGATGCAGGCCGGAGCCTCCGGGGGGCGTCTGCCCAGCGAGTGCGGGCGCCCGATTGGCATCGATCGCCCCGCGCTCTACTTCGGCGCCGTCCGCTTCGTGCTCTCCCACACGGGCTGGCCGTGGACCGACGAGGCGCTCGCCATGGTGCAGAAGCACGCCAACGTCTTCCTCGGGACCGCCGCCTTCCCGGCGAACCACTGGTCGCCCGCGCTGGCCGCCTTCGTTCGCGGCGCGGGCCGGGGGAAGGTGCTGTTCGGCACGTCGTTTCCCGTGGTCGGACACCGCCACGGATTGTCGCGACTCGAGGCACTCGATCTGCCCGACGACGCGCGCGAGGCCCTGCTGGGCGGGGCTGCGCGCCGCGTGTTCAAGGAACTCTGAAGCGAGGAGGTCCCATGCCCGGCACCGTCTACACCGTCCCGCCGATTCCTCCGGACCCGGAACACACCACCTGGGTGGAAGGAGGCGGGCTGCGCTTCGGCGTCGAGTACCGCCTGCTCGACGACGCCGAGCTGGCCGCCAACTACGAGGGAGAGGCCATGGAGGAGATCCAGGCCCAGGTCACCACCGACACGGTGGAGGACAACGGGGTGTCGGTGCACGTGCTGGGCGCCGAGGACGGGCACGAGTACCTGCGCTTCGACTGCTTCGTGCGCGATCCCCACTACCACTACATCGAGCCGTCGGGCGAGAGGCAGACGATCGTGGACTTCGACCGCGCGGCCCACGGCGAGATGCTCCCCTGGGCGTTCGAGCAGATCCGCCGGCGGCTCGCGCCGATGCTCGAGTACGCGGGGGGCGGGGCGCTGGCGGCGCGCGTCGATGCGAAGCAGGTCGATGCGGCGCTGGTCGAGGTCGAGAAGCTGGCCCGCGAGGCCGAGGCGGCCCTGGCCGCCGGAACGTCGAGGTAGCCATGAGCGCACCCCACGTCTTCGTCTACGAGCAGGTCGACTGGGACGATCCGCTCGCGTCCGCGCCGCCGGGGAAGCGCCCGCCGAAGGAGATCGTCGAGAAGGCGCGCTCCGGCGGCGCCCGGCGCAAGAAGATCGTGCGCGGGGAGGGCGGCTTCTTCATGAACCGCTCGCTCATGGCGCCGGGCTTCGAGGTGCCGGCCCACAGCCACTCCCACGCCGAGCTCATCGTGGTGCTGTCCGGGGGCTGTCGGCTCGACGACGGAACCCGCCTCGGACCCGGCGATTCGATCGTGATCCACGCGGAGACCCGCTACGGGTTCACCTGTGGCGACGAGGGCATGGACTTCCTGACGATCCGCACCGGCGAGGCCAGCGTTGACCTCGCCTCGGGGCGCTAGCCGGCCGGGCCCTCGTCGGGCACTGCGCGCCCCGGCCAGAACTCGCCGATGGTGGGGTCGGGCGGGTGCAGCAGCGCCGGCGGGACGTGCTCGCGCTGGACGCGCAGCGCCTCGGCGCGCTTCCCCTCGAGCGCCAGCCGGTTCGCCCGGGCGAGGGCGGCGCCAGCCTCCACGGACGCCCGTGGCGCGCCGGGGAAGGCCGGGTCGCCCTGCGACGTCGCCTGCACCAACGCGTCGCCCAGACGCGGCCAGCCCCGCGCCGTGAAGTCGCTGCGCTGCTCCGCGGTGGCGCGGCCCGCCACGAACTCGAAGCTCGGCCGGTCGTCGGTGTTCGGCGGGGCGCGCTCGAGTCCGGGAAGGAGCGCCAGCGGACCGACGTAGAGCATCCAGAACGCCTCGGGGGTCGCCAGCCAGCGGTCGCGCGCTGCGTCCGGCAGGGACGCGATGCGCGCAGCGACGTCGGCGCCGGTCGGCGGGTCGCCCCGCAGGCCGATCAGGCCGCCGCTGGGCGTCGCCGCCGAGTAGTCGCCGCGCCAGAGCGTCGCGTTCGGGAACACCTCGCGGAAGCCGGCCGCGACGATCGCGAAGTCGGCGTCGGTCATCTGGTAGAGCGGGAGCCACTGGGCGAAGACACCGTCCGGGGTCAGGCGCTCGCGGACCGCCCGGAAGTGCTCGCGGCTGTACATCGAGCCGGTGCCCGGCCGCGCCGGCACGAACTGGTCGGCCACGATCACGTCGTAGCGCTCGCGGGTCGCGCGCAGGTGGTTGCGTCCGTCCTCCACCACCAGTCGCGTGCGCGGATCGCTGTGGATGCTGCGGTTGTAGGGGGCGAAGAAGCGCCGGGCCAGGTCGTGTACGGCGGGAACGATCTCGACGAGCACGATCTCGTCGACCGGGTGGGGGACGGCGGACGCCGCGGTCCCGCCGGTGGCGGATCCGACGAAGAGCACGCGCCGCGGGTCGGGGTGGAGGAGCAGGGCGACGTGGCCCCAGCGCTGCTGCCGCGGGCTGCCGGCGGAGCTGGCCAGGCCGTAGTACTGGTCGATCTTCAGCCAGCGGTTGCCGTTCGCCTGCTCGACAACCGCCAGGGTGCCGTGGGCGCTCTCGTGCACCGCCAGCAGGCGCTCTCCCTCGGGCGCACCGACCGCCGGCAGCGCCGCCGGGCTCCCGAGCCACGCACCGATTCCCGCAAGGCCCACGAGCAGCGCCACGCCGCGCCGGACGCGGGCGGTCGCAGGACCCGGGCAGAGGGCCGCCAGCGCGTAGCCGGCGGCGAGCAGCGTCATGGACGGCCACAGGCCCAGCCGGTCGAGCAGCAGCCAGCTTCCGGCCAGCGATCCCAGGATGCCGCCCAGCGTGTTGGCCGCCAGCAGCCCGCCGGCCCGGCTTCCCGGCGCGCCGCCCGAGGCGAGCCGCAGCGTGAGCGGGAACACCAGGCCCCCGACCAGCAGGGCCGGTCCGCCGAACAGGGCGGCCGTCCACAGCCCGTTGGCCAGCGTCTCGACCCGCGTCGCCTGGAGGCCGTCGGTCGCGGCGAAGACGAAGAAGGGCAACAGCGCCAGTCCCACCGCTTCCGCCGCCAGGGCGAAGCCCAGCAGCCGGCGCGCGTCGAGCCGTCCGGCGGTCGCGGCGACGAAGGCGGCGGCCGCCGCCAGCGAGACGAGCACCACCAGCAGCACGGCGCCGATCGAGTGGACCGAGCTGCGCAGCGTCATCGAGAGCAGGTGGAAGAGCAGCACCTCGAAGGCCAGCGTGCCGAAGCCCGAGGCGCCGGCGATCCACAGCAGCCCGGCCGGCGCGCGCTCGGCCGGGCGCGCCGTGCGGGTCGCAGCGGCGACCCGCGTCGCTCCGGCGAAGGCCAGGGCCGCCGCCAGCAGCGATCCGCCCACGGCGACCGCGTAGGTCCCGCGGATGCCCAGCACCTCCGGCAGCCACAGCGCCCCGGCGACCGTGCCGAGCGCGGCGCCCAGCGTGTTGGTCGTGTAGAGCCAGCCGCCCTGGCGCCCCAGGTCGTCGCCCTCGCGGACGTGGTGGGCGATCAGCAGGGGAAGCGTTCCGCCGAGCAGCAGGGTCGTCGGCAGCATGGCCGCGAAGGCCAGTGCGAACTTGAGCGCCACGAACAGCGACCGGTCGTCCGCCAGGCCGGCGTAGAGCGCCGCGTACAGCGGGTCGTAGGCGGCGATCACGAAGGGCACCAGGAGCGCCGTCCCGGCCGCCCCCACCTCGACGAAGGCGTAGGTGCGCAGCGGCCGGTCGCTGCGGTGGGCGCGCCGGGCGAAGAACCAGGAGCCGATCGCCAGGCCCAGGAAGAAGGCGGCCAGCGTCGCCGCCGCCGCCTGGGCCGTGCTGCCGAACAGCAGGCGGAACCAGCGCAGCCAGATCGTCTCGTAGGCCAGCGCCGAGGCCCCCGACGTGAGCGCCAGGGCCGGAAGCAGCCAGGAGGACCTCACACGCGCTTCGCGTTCGCCTTCAGGCCTCTTCGACCAGTCCCGCCACGATCCGGTCGACGAAGGCGTCGGCCAGCGCGCGCATCTCGTCGTCGGTGCGGTCCTGGATCGGGTGCGTCACGAACACGCCCACCGGGTCGGCGCCCAGCGCCTTCGCCTGGGTGCGCGCACCGTCGATGAACTCGGTGGTCGCCACGTAGACCGCCGGGATGCCCTTCGTCTCCAGATCCACCGTGTCGTGCAAACTGCACGTCGTGCAGCTGCCTCAATCGGCCAGGGCCTCCACGGCGGCGTCGCACTTCACCGAGATCTCGTGACGCAGGTCGGCCGGCGCCGGCTTGGTGAAGGTGGGCTTCATGTAGCGCTCCACCGACGCGCCGCGGCTGCGCAGCGCCTCTTCGAGCCGGTCGAGGAACACGTTGCCGCGCGGCTTCGAGATGTCGAGCAGGCCCACGGTGCGGCCCTCGAGGGTGTCGAGGCGCGGCGGCCGCGGTCGCTGCGGCGGCCTCTGCTCGCTGGTGGGATCGATCAGGATGCGCGCTTCGCTCATGCCCGGATCTCCTTCGTGACCATCTGGCTGCCGCTGGCGCCGGTGAGCCACCCGCCCAGGATGGACGAGAACAGGCCCGCTCCGCTACCCGCGTGCACGATGCGCAGGTTGCCGGGCAGGAACTTGGGGATGTCGGCCTCCAGCGCCGCGTCCGGCAGCGGCATGCCCTCGGCGATGCCGCCGGCGCCGCGCGCCACCTCGAAGCCCTTGCGCGTGAGCTCGGCGTGCAGCCGCTCGAGCAGCTGCGCCTTCGACCAGCCGGCCTGCTGGAAGACGCGGGCGTGCTCGGGTCCGATCACGACCAGGGCGGAGAGGGCGATGCACATCTTCGGGTGGCCGACGCCGCGCAGGACGGCGGCCAGGCTCTTCGCCAGCGAATCCGGATCGCGCGAGAGCTGGTCGACCACCAGCCGCGGTCCCTCGACGGCGTAGGCGGTGACCGTGGAGACGCCCGGCTCGAAGCCCAGCTCCACCGACAGCGGCTCCCAGGGCGAGCTCTCCTCGTCCTCGGCGAAGCAGAAGCCCAGCTTGCCCGGGTGGCCGAAGGTGGAGCGGTCGGTGCCGCCGGGCCAGGTGCCGCCCACGTTGCGCAGCACCAGCTGGAGGGCGCGGCCGATGGTGGCGTTGGCGCGGTTGCCGTGGGCCAGCACGGCCACGCCCGAGTTCATGTCGATCTTCCGGCGGATGGGACCGTTCACCACCAGCAGCGGCGTCATGCCCATGGTGGTGGCCAGCACGCCGTGCACGTTGAACTCGTCGGTGCAGACCGCCTCGAGGGCGGCGATCACGACCGGCAGGTACTCGAGCCTGCAGCCGGCCAGCACCGCGTTGACCGCCACCTTCTCGACCGTGCACTCGGCCAGGTTCGGCGGCACCACCGCCACCACCTCGTCGGGAGCGCGCGTCGTGCCCTCGAGCATGGCCAGCACGCGCGCCTCGGTGGGCGGCGTGAGCGGCAGACCGTCGGACCAGCCGCGGGCGATCATCGCCTCCTGCTCGTCCTCGAGCTCGGCCAGCTCGACGCGGCGCGACGCCAGGCGCGACCCCTCGAAGCGCACGCGCAGCGTGGCCGTGAGGTTCGGGTCGACCGAGAGCGAGCCGCAGCCGGGCCGCCAGTCGGGAAGCTCCGCGCCCAGGTTCGCCAGGCCCGTCGTCTCCTCCCACTCGCCGCGGTGCCAGCCCAGGCGACGCTCCTTCTCCACGCCGTCCTCCACCCGCAGCAGGGTGGGGACCGTGTCGATCTGGTGGTGCCAGGAGCGCTCGAGGCGCGTGTCGTCCTGGGGGTCGACGCCTTCCGGGAAGGTCGGGTCGTCCTGGGTGTAGACGGTGAGCTTCGTCCGCGCCGCGATCTCCGCCAGCACCGGCGCCACCAGCTCACAGGTGGGGCAGGCGCGCTTCACGAAGGCGACCAGTCCGGACGGCAGGGGCGGGCGTTCCTCGGCCAAGGGGCTCCTCCCTCCCGATTGTGGCATGATGGCAGCCCTACTGTCACTAGGGCGTCCTGGATGGGAGGGGAATCGATGAGCGAGCGGGTCCGGATCGAGCGCAGGGACGGCATTGCCGACGTCAGGATGGTGCGCGCCGACAAGATGAACGCGGTCGACGCCGACATGTTCCTGGCGCTGATCGCCGCCGGCGACGAGCTGATGTCCGACCGGTCCGTGCGCGCGGTCGTGCTGTCGGGCGAGGGCCGGGCCTTCTGCAGCGGCCTCGACATCCCCAGCCTGATGGCCGGCGGCGGCGATCGGAAGGGCCCGCGGCTCTCGGACCGCATGGGCGACAGCCCGGCCAACATCGCCCAGCGCTGCTCCTGGGTCTGGCAGGAGGTGCCGATGCCGGTGATCGCCGCGGTGCACGGCGTGGCCTACGGCGCCGGCTTCCAGATCGCCATGGGCGCCGACATCCGTTTCGTCGCGCCGGACGCACGGCTCTCGCTGCGCGAGGCCCACTGGGGACTGATCCCCGACGTATCGGTCACCCAGACGCTGCGCCACGTGATCCGCCACGACGTGGCGAAGGAGCTGACCTTCACCGGCAAGGTCGTCTCGGGGGTCGAGGCCAACGAGATGGGACTCGTCACCCACCTCTCGGACGATCCGCACGCCGACGCCTGGAAGCTGGCGGAGGAGATCGCCGGGCGCAGCCCGTCAGCGGTGCGCGCCGGCAAGCAGCTCTGGAACCAGGCCCTCGACGGCAGCATCGAGGAGGGCCTGGCGCTCGAGGCCAAGCTCCAGGGAACGGTGATGGGCAAGCCCAACCAGATCGAGGCCGTGAAGGCCAACATGGAGAAGCGCACCCCGAACTTCTCCGACCCGGAGTAGCTAGAGCTTCGCGATCACCTCTTCGCCGAGCTTCTCGATCGCTTCGACCGGGTTCGGAGTGCCGAGGGCCATCACCGGGACGATCAGCCGGTCGACGCCCAGCTCCGCGTAGCGCGGCACGGCGTCGAGGCCCTCCATGCCCGGCACGAACATGCAGGAGATCTCCACCGTCGCCGGGTCCCGTCCCTCGGCCGCGCAGGCCTCCTCCAGCGGCTTCATCAGCTCGGCCAGCTGCTCGAGCTTCGCGGTGGGCGCGTACCAGCCGTCGCCGTACTTCGCGATGCGCTGGAAGGCCTTGCCCTTGCTGCCGCCGATGATCACCGGGAAGCGCTCCTGCACCGGCACCGGGTAGCTCTTGAAGCCGCTCCAGGACACGAAGTCGCTCTGGTGCTCGACCACCTCGCCGGACCACACCTTGCGCATGGCCTGAACGTAGTCGTCGAAGCGGGCACCGCGTCGCTCGAAGGGCACGCCCAGCGCCTCGAACTCCTCCTTCAGCCAGCCGATGCCCACGCCCAGCATGAAGCGGCCGCCGGAGATGAAGTCGAGGCTGGCGGCCTGCTTGGCCAGGTAGAGCGGGTTGGTCTGGGAGAGGATGTTCACGCCGGTCGCCAGCCGCACCTTCGTGGTGTTGGCGGCGATGGCCGTCAGCGCCAGCAGCGGGTCGACGAAGTTGGTCTCGGGCGTGACGCCCATCTTGCCGTCGGCCGAGTAGGGGTACTTCGACTGGTAGTCGACCGGCACGATCACGTGCTCGAAGGTCCACAGCGACTCGAGCCCGACCTCGTCGGCCTTCCGGCCCGCCTGGACGAGCACGTCGGCGTTCGGGACGCCGACGTTCACGGGGATCAGTCCGAACTTCACAGCAGCTCCTCGGCGACGAGCTCCAGGGCCTCGCGCTGGTTGGTGCCCACGATCATGGTGTCGACGTGGCGCGTCTTGCCGGCCTCCTTCCAGGCGGCCAGCCGCTCGCGGATGCGGGCCGCGGGCCCCACCAGGTGCACGTCGTCCACCAGCTCGTCGGGCACGGCGGCCACCGCCTCGCCCTTCTTCCCGTCCAGGTACAGGTCCTGGATCTTCACCGCCGCCTCCTCGTAGCCGAGGCGCTTGGCGTAGTCGTTGTAGAAGTTCTTGCCGCGGGCGCCCATGCCGCCGATGTAGAGGGCCAGGCCCATCTTCACCGGCATGCGCGCCTGCTCGACGTCGTCGGAGACGATGACGGTCACCGACGGGCACACGTCGAAGTCGGCCAGGCTCTTGCCGTCGCCGGCCTTGGCGAAGCCCTCCTCGACGAAGGGCCCGATGATCGTGTCGTAGGACTCCGGGTTCATCATCATCGGGAAGACGCCGTCGGCGACCTCGCCGGCGCAGCGCAGGCCCGCCGGGCTGATCGACGCGGTGTAGATCTTCATGGCCGGGTTGCCGTGCAGGATGCTCTTGAGCGGCTTGCCCAGGCCGGTGGTGCCGGGCCCGGTGACCGGGATGTCGTAGTGCTCGCCGTGGTGCTCGAGGGGCGCCTCGCGGGCCAGGATCTTGCGGATGATCCCGATGTACTCCTTGGTGCGGGTCAGCGGCTTGCCGTAGGGCACGCCGTGCCAGCCCTCGGCCACCTGCGGACCGGAGGGCCCCAGGCCCAGGATGAAGCGGCCGCCGGAGAGCGCGTCCAGGCTCATGGCGGTCATGGCCGTCATGGCGGGGGAGCGGGCCGGCATCTGCATGATCGACGTGCCCACCTTCATCTTCGTGGTGTGGGCCGCGACCCAGGTCGCCGTGGTCACCGCGTCGTTGCCGTAGGCCTCGGCGGTCCAGCACGAGTCGTAGCCGAGGCTCTCGGCGTGGCGGATGTGGTCGATGTCGATCTTGAGCTTCGCGCCGAAGGCGGCGGCGCCGAGTCCGAGCTTCATGGGGGTCTCCTCCGAGGATGCTGGAGCAAACTGACACGAACACTGTCAGTTTTCAAGGCATGGCTTCCATGCGCTGCCCGGGGCCGCCACGAGCGCCGATGGCGGCGGAACTGACCCTATGTCAGATTCGGGCCGTGGCCGCCCGCACCCATCGCCCCGGCCCGGGGAACGACGTCACCGACGGGCGCGTCCAGCGCTCGCTGCGCAGCCGTCAGCGCATCCTCGACGCCATGATCGAGCTGATCCAGGACGGCGAGCTCCAGCCGACCGGCCAGCAGGTGGCCGACCGGGCCGGCGTCGGGCTGCGCACCGTCTTCCGCCACTTCGAGGACATGGAGACGCTGTTCTCCGAGCTGCGCGAGCGGGTGGAGAAGGAGCTGCGGCCCCAGGTGACGCCGCGGCCGATCGCCGGATCGCTGGACGAGCGGCTCGCGGCCTTCGCCCGGGGGCGCGCCCGGGCCTTCGAGCGCCTGGCGCCCTACCAGCGCTCCGAGCGGATCCACCGCTGGCACTCGGCGGTCCTCCAGGACGCCCATGCGACCATGCTGCGCGAGCAGCGCGAGCACCTGCTCGAGGCGCTGCCCGAGGTGGAGGGCGTGCCGCCGGAGATCCGCCAGGCCATCGAGGTGGTGACCGGCTTCGAGTTCTGGGACCTGCTGCGCAGCGACCAGGGCCTGGGCGTGGCGCGGGCGGAGGAGACGCTGCGCGAGACGACGCGGGCGCTGCTGGCGATGGTGCGGCGCTGAGCGGACCCCCAGTTCCCGTCCGCCCCGGCAGCCGGCAGGTCGCGGGGTCAAGTCGGGGCGCCGTCGGCCGAAACGGGTGTCGTGCCCGAATACGGTCGGGCGCGGTCAGGGAGGGGTCCCATGACGTCGCGCATCCACGGCGTTCGCTTCGTGTTCACCGGTCTCGCGGCGGCGCTGCTGGCGCTGGCCTGCAGCGGCGGCGGCAGCAGCGGCGGCAGCGACGCGGCCGCCATCACCGAGGACGACGCCGAGGCGATCGCCGGTGCCGTGCTGCTGGCCGGCTTCCTGGCCGGCGACGTGACCGACGTGGTGGAGGCGGGCGTCGACGACGACGCCGGCGCCGCCCGGCTCGGGGGCGCCGTGCCGGGACGCGACGTCCCGACCTTCACCACCCGCGCTCCGTTCGGTCCGAGCGACGTCGACTGCGACGTGGACGGCTTCGTGACCCTGTCGGGCGACGTCCAGAACCCGGGCAGCTACCAGACCGGCGACGAGGTCGATGCCCTGTTCGTGATGTGCGACGACGACAACGGCTTCGTCTTCGACGGCGGCTTCGACTTCACCATCACCTCGCTCAGCGGCGACCTGCTGGGCGACGACTACGACGTGACCCTCGACGCCCTGTTCACCGACTTCGAGGCCGACGACGGCCTGTCGCCCATCGACCTGGACGGCGACCTGGTCTGGGAGGGCGACCTGAGCGCACCGCCGCTGGCCAGCTACGCCGCCAGCGGCACGGCGCTGGACCTGGCCTTCGGCGGCGACACCTACCAGCTCTTCGACTACGACGCCGACCTCGTCATCGACGAAGGCGAGGATCCGGAGGAGTACACGACCTCGGCCGACGGTCGCATGCGCAGCTCCGCCTTCGACGGCGAGGTGACCTACCAGACCACCCAGGACTTCATGGGCACCGGGACCGATCCGCCGGCCAGCGGCGAGCTGGTGATCACCGGCGCCTTCGACGCCACGATCACCGTGGCGCCCGTCGACGCGGTCGACGTCGACCTGTTCCTCGACCTGGACGGCAGCGGCAGCACCGACGCGCTGGTGGAGACCACCTGGAGCGCGCTGGGCTTCTGACCCGCGCCCACCCACCTCGGCGCGCCCGTCGGCTACCGTCGGGCCATGGCCCCCCCGCCCTCGGTCGCGGTGATCGGCGCCGGACCGAGCGGTCTGGTGGCGTGCAAGAGCCTGGCGGCGCACGGCCTGCGCTTCACCGCCTACGAGGCGGGCGACCGGGTGGGCGGCCAGTGGGTGCTCGGCAACAGCAGCGGCACGTCGTCGGCCTACCGGTCGCTGCACGCCAACACCCACAAGGGAATGTGCCGCTACGCCGACTACCCGCTTCCCGACGACTACCCGGACTTCCCGAGCCACGCGCAGATGGCCGCCTGGTTCGACGCCTACGCCCGCGACTTCGACCTCTACCCGCACATCCGACTGGGCGCCCGCGTCGCGTCGGCGCGCCGCGCCGAGGTCGGCGGCTGGCAGGTCGAGCTGGCGGGCGGCGAGCGCGCGCACCACGACGCGCTGGTGGTGGCGACGGGCAACCTGTGGGATCCGCGCGCGCCCGACCTGCCCGGCACCTTCGACGGTGAAACGCTGCACGCCAAGCACTACCTGGACCCCACCGATCCCGTCGACTGCCGCGGTCGTACGGTGGCCGTGATGGGCCTCGGCAACACCGCCTGCGAGCTGGCGGTCGAGCTGTCGAAGGAGGGCGGGGCGCGCCGCGTGCTGCTGTCGGCCCGTTCCGGTCAGAACTTCGTGCCGAAGATCGCCGCGCCGGTGCCCCACCCGTCGGAGCCGCTGACCGGGCCCCTGGCCTGGCTGCCTCGATCGCTGCGCGACGCCGCCTTCCGCGCGCTGTTCCCGCGCATCGTGGGACGCATGCTCGGCAGTCGGCCGACCCCGCAGTCGCTGGGGCTGCCGCCGCCGCCCGCCGACCCCTTCGAGAAGCGCTTCGTCATCGACAACGGCATCTTCGATCGGCTGGCCGCCGGGAGCATCGAGCCGCGCCCCGGGGTGCGGCGGCTCTGCGGGCGGGAGATCGAGTTCGCCGACGGCAGCCGCGACGAGGTGGACGTGCTGATCACCGCCACCGGCTACCGCTTCTCGCTGCCGTTCCTGTCCGACGAGCTGCTCGGGGCCCGGCCGGAGCAGCTTCGTCTCTTCCGCGGCGTCATGCACCCGCGCCACCACGACCTGTTCATCGTCGGCGTGATGAAGGCCATCTGCTCGATCTGGCCGCGCTCCGAGCAGCAGATGGCGTTCGTGGCGCCGCTGCTGGCCGGCGAGTACGCGCTGCCGGGCCGGCGCGAGATCGATCGCGAGAGCTACGCGCCGCTCCAGGTGCCGTTCGGCAACTGCCAGTTCCACACCCACGACCTGCACCGCGAGCTGGCGCGCGGCAGGCGTCGGGCGTCGCGCCGGCGCGTCGGCTAGGGCGCGAAGGCCTCGGCCAGTCCCACGTCCTCGAGCCAGGCGAGCACGCGGGCCTGATCTTCCTGCACGAGCCGGTTGCGGATGCGTCGCTGGAGCATGCGGCGCGACTGCTCCGGATAGGGTCGGCACAGGTAGCTCACCTCCTCGCCGTAGGCAGGGGCGACGAAGGCCTTGTCGCCGGCGGCGAGCGCACGGGCGTTGCCCAGCAGGAAGGGCATGTAGCGGTCGCGGCCCAGCGCGAGGACGTGGCGCGCAAAGGGCGTGCTCTCGGGGAAGGGCGCCAGCTCGCCGTCTCCGTCCCAGTCGTCGGCCTCCTTCGCGTCCCAGGCGAGAACACGCGGGTACGCCGACAGGTCCGGGATCGGGTCGGCGTTGGTGTGGGCGCGCAGGCCGCCCAGCAGGCTCGCGTCGACGGCGGTGGGCCGGTCGCCCAGGGCGTAGCGGCTCTCGCCGAGCTGCCGTTCGAGGGCGTCCATCAGCGCCAGGTACTCGCGCTCGGCCTCCTTCTGCTGGTGCGGGCTCTCGGTGCCGGTGGCGCGGCAGGCGCGCGGACCCCACTGCGCCACCGGGAAGGCGCGAGCCTCGTCGATGTCGACCTCGCGGCCCAGCAGCAGGGAGACGACGTGGCGCGTGTTCTCGTCGTGGTGCCAGCGGTAGTGGACCATGGTGCGGGCGATCCACTCGTCGAGGATCTCCTCCACCGTGTGGACGAGCACTCCGGCCGGTCCCTCGGGCACCAGTCGGCGCGCCGGGAAGCGCCCGTCGAGCAGGTCGATGAGCGGCGTGGTGTCGGCGATCACCCAGTTCTCGGGCGTGCGCAGGATCGGGATCTGGTGCGTGTCCGCGCGCTTCGCCACCTCGCTGGTCTCGCCGCGCAGCTGGGCCGGCTCGTTCCGGAAGGGGGCCCGGTAGAAGCGGAAGGCGGCCTCGAGCTTGCGCGTGAACAGGCTGATGGGCCCGCCGTATATCACGTATTCGTCGTTCATCGGGTTCTCCTGTCTTGTGCGCGGCGCCCCACGTTGACATGATGACCGGCGCCCTGTCACGACCCGCCCGCGCCCGGGAGGACCCATGGCACGCACGCTCGAGTTCTACTTCGACTACCTGAGCCCGTACTCCTACCTGGCGAACTCGCAGATGCCGGCGCTGGCGGAGCGCACCGGTGCCGAGATCGTCTACCGCCCGGTGCTGAACGGCGGGATCGTCACCGCGTCGGAGAACAAGGCGCCGCCGATGGTGCCGGCGAAGCTGCGCTACATGGGCGTCGACGTCCCGCGCTGGGTGAAGCGCTTCGGTGTTCCGTTCGCGCCGCCGGGCGGCCTGATGAACACGCTGCGCGCGCTGCGCGGCGCCGTCGCGCTCCAGCTGGACGGCGGCGACTTCCCCGCCTACCACGAGGCGCTGTTCCGCGGCGCCTTCGCCGACGGACGCGACCTCTCCGACGTGGCCAACGTGCTCGATCTGGCCGCCAAGGCCGGTATCGACGCCGAGAAGCTGGCCGCCCGCATGGAGGAGCCGGAGGTGAAGGAGAAGCTCAAGGCCGACACCGCGGCCGCCGTCGAGCGCGGCCTGTTCGGCGTGCCCACCTTCTTCGTGGACGACGAGATGTTCTTCGGCGTCGACCACCTGGACTTCGTCGAGGAGGCGCTGAACGCCTCGTGAGCGAGGGCAGGGTCGCTCTGGTGGTGGGCGCCGGACCCGGCCTC
>JBNLVK010000154.1:0-10086 GCA_050618055.1 Myxococcota bacterium | reverse complement strand
AATCCTCATCTCCCGCGCTGTCCAATGGCTTCGTCGGGTGGCGCCTCACGCTCGATCGAGGCGAGGTGTCTACTCGAGGAGGTCGTCTTGCTCCTGCTGGGCGGATCCACAGCAGACTGGCCTTGTCTACGCGCCGGTGCGCTCCCCGGACCCCATGTGCGGAAAGATCTCCGTCCAGTCCGGCGCATCTGCCGGGCGCGTGGCGAGCTCCCGGTCCACCAGGTCCGAGATGTCGTCGCCCAGGGCGACGCGCGCGTGGGTCCACCAGCGGCCGCCGCCGGGGGTGGCGGCGATGGCGACGACGACGTTAAGGAAGCCGCGGTAGGACGCCTCGTTGATCAGGCGTTCGCGCCACATGTAGAGGGCCTGCTCGGCCTGGAGACCCGCCGACAGCATCCAGCCGTTGGCACGCTCCTTCTCCTCCGGCGTCGCCGCGTCCCAGTCGGCCAGGCACTTGCGCAGCACGTCCACCAGGTCGGGGTGGGTGGTCGTCAGCTCCACCCAGTCGCGCGTGCGGGCCAGCAGCTCGCGCTGACCCGCCGTCCGCTCGATCGCCGCGGTCTGGCGGAACTGGTAGGCCAGATAGACCAGGGTGACGAGCACGGCGACGCCGCCGATCGCCTCGCCCAGCGCCGCCAGGTCCGAGAGCGTCACGCCGCCGCCCCGGGCGCGAGCAGCAGCAGGCCGATCGCCAGCTCGAAGCCGATGCCGCCCAGGTTCTTCGGGTCGAGGTTGCGGTCGACCAGCACCGACCACACGCGCCCCGCGGCCGCACCGACCCAGGCGAGGCCGGCGGCCAGGAAGATCGGCGGCGACTGCGCCACCAGGCAGGCGAGCCCGAGCGCCGCGAACAGACCGCCGTAGGTGGCGCGGATGTCCGACGTGCCGTTGGGGCCGACGGGCGCCACGCTCGCGAACGCCGCCGCCCGCGCCGGGGCGAAGAGGCCGAGCCCGCCCAGCCCCGCGGTGATCGCGGCGCTGAGGTTTCCGAGAGCCAGGTAGACGTCCAAGCCGCGCTCCGTGGTTGCGCGCACAGGCTACACCGATTGGTCGGGGATCAGCCGCGAAACGCCACCGCCAGGGCCCAGATCGCGAAGACCCCGCCCAGGACGACGGCGAGCAGCCCGTAGAAGGCCTTCGAGGACGCCTCCGCGGGCTGGACCCGGTGGTCGGTGCGTTTCCCGCCTCGAGAGAGGGACTTCGGACGAAACACGACCGGCCCCAACGAGATGCCCGACAGGAGGTCGTCGACGGGCGGTGCGTCGGGCGCGGCCACGATGTCCACGCCCTCGCAGGAACGGGAGAGCAGCGTCATGAAGGCCAGCTCCGTGGTCTCCGCGTCCGGCGCCCGGCTGCGGATCTCCTTGAAGGCGGTGCTCAGCTCTTCGAGCGTGTCGACCTCCAGGTAGTGATCGGAGAGCAGGAGCACGACCTTGCCGAGCCTGCGCTGCTCCTGCCCGCAGGCGCGACACTCTGGAAAGACGCCGCCGCGCTTGATCTCGCCACAATGCAGGCACAGCGCGATCGTCACGGCGTCCCTCCTATCCGCGCGCCCTCTTGTCCCGGTGGTACGTGAGCGCCGCCGCGATGCACGCCGAAAGCGGCGCCTTCGGCACCGGCTCGTCCACGCCGAACACGATGCGCCGGTTGCCGTCGAAGCGGAACGTGTCGGGGAACTGCTCCCGGAAGTCCCCGACGAGCGTCGTCTGGCAGTGGAAGAGCACCGCGTACTCGCGCGGAGCCGACTCCTTCCAGGCGATCCGCACCGTGGTCCCGGCCTTGCTCTCGGACGTCAGGTAGGCCGGCTCGCCCCACTTGAGCGTCTCCTCGAGCGGCCCCACGCCCTCGGTGGCGGCGGCGGTGTCGAGGATCAGCTTGCGCAGCGCCAAGAGTCTGCGCCGCGCCTTCGGCGGGTAGCCGTCGAAGACGGCGGCCACCGCGGGGCTCGCGATCGGCGGAGTGGCGCTGCGCCGGGTCATGCGTCCCGGTACCGGAACACGGGCATCACCTCCAGCAGCGACGGCGTCTCCCGGTCCGCTTCGAGCTGGCCGTTGATCAGCTCGGCGATGGTCGGCGTGATCATCGTCTGGATCTGCAGCCACATCTCGCCGCCGCCGGGCGTTCGCGTCAGGGCGACCGCCCATTTCAGCCAGGCCGCGTAGTCCACCTCGGGAATGAGGCCCCGTTCGTGCAGGTGCATCACCTGCTGCATCTGGAAGTACTGCTCGACCAGCAGGTAGAAGAAGCGGCGCTTCCCGGCGTCGTCGAGCAGGTCGAGCGAGGTGAGACCCTTCGAGAAGATCGTCGAGGTCTCGTCGCTCGAGGCCAGCGGCAGCAGCCAGCGGTCGCGCGGTCCGTCGAGCACCGACTGGAGGCTGGCCGCCCCGAGGCTGCGCGTGTTGTCGCGGATCTGTGTGGCCAGGTAGACCAGCGAGGCGAACACGCCGGTCGCCCCGAGGATCTCCCCCACCGCCCCGATCGCGTCCCAGTTCATCGTGGCGGCTCCTCCAGGTTCGCGCCGGCGCCAGTATGCCAGACGGCGCCTGGATCGAGCCGCGCCCCGGACCACCGCTCCGCGTCGTCATGCCGTCCTCGCGAGGAATGCGCCGGGTGCCAGGCGCCGCAGGACCAGGCGCGGCCCGACGAGGGGCAGCCACGAGCCGGCTGCGACGATCGCGAGCACGAATGGAGGCGTGCGGAAGCCGACCAGCAGGACGGTGACGACGATCGCGATCGCGACGGCGACGACGAAGGTGGAGACGGGCAGCGAGTCGCGCGATTCGATGCGCGGGAAGCGGCGGGCGGCCGCGGGCCAGGAGAGGATCGCCAGGGCGACACCCGGCACCAGGCCCAGCAGGAACACGGCGAAGGTCCCGAACAAGAAGGAGAGGGCCGTGAGAAAGCCGGGCGGCGGTTCCTGCTCCGATACCGCGACCATGAGGACGGCCAGCGCGGCGCTCCAGCCCAACGCGGTCAGGAAGAGCAGGCCGAAGCCCGCCGCCAGCCAGAGGAGCTGGAGACCCAGAGTTCGCATGGCGACCCGAGCCCGTGGCACCGGCTCCTGCTCCCGCTCCCTGCGGCGCACGAGCCGAGGCGTCGATCCCGGATCGTAGGGGAGTCTGGGGGGGCGGCACCCCTGCCAAACGGATGACGCCTCAAGGCTGCGCCGGCGTCTCGCCCCCGGCGAGCTCCCGCGCCCGGGCGAGGGCCTCGTCGAAGCTCGTGAACATGGCGTCCTGGCCCACGCGCTCGAGCACGCCGCTGCGCTCGAAGACCATCAGGGGCTGGGCGTGCACGCCCGACAGCAGCAGCCGGGCGCCGCGGTTCCGCAGCCGCATCATGATGTCCTCCAGGGCGTGCAGGCCCGTCGCGTCCATGGCCAGCACGTGTCGCATGCGCAGGATCACGATGTCGGGGGTGGTGCGGCTCGCCAGCAGGGTCTCGGTGAACTTGCGGGCGGCGCCGAAGCAGAAGGAGCCGTGGATCTCGAAGACCTCGACGTTCGGGGGGACGTCGGGAGCGTGGTTGCCTTCCGTCTCGAACGCCTCGTAGTCGGTGATGTCGCGGAGCTGCTTCACCTGGGTCACCTCGGCCATGCGGCGGATGAACAGCAGCGCGGCGAGCACCACGCCGGCCTGGATGGCGACCACCAGGTCGACGGCGACCGTCAGGAAGAAGGTGGTGAGCAGCACGAGCACGTCGCTGCGCGGCGCGCGCAGCAGGCGCACGAAGACGTGCCACTCGCTCATGTTGTAGGCCACCACCATCAGGATGCCGGCCAGGGTGGCCATCGGGATCAGCCCGGCCCAGGAGCCGGCCACCAGCAGGATCGCGAGCAGCACCGCGGCGTGGACGATTCCCGCGACCGGGCTGCGTCCGCCGTTGCGGACGTTGGTGGCGGTCCGCGCGATGGCGCCCGTGGCCGGGATCCCGCCGAAGAGCGGCGACGCCACGTTGGCGACGCCCTGGGCCAGCAGCTCCGCGTTCGAGCGGTGCCGCCCGCCGGTCAGACCGTCGGCGACCACCGCGCTGAGCAGCGACTCGATGGCGGCCAGCAGTGCGATCGCGATGGCCGGCGAGACCAGCTCGGGAAGGATGGCCAGATCGATCCGGGGCAGGCGCGGCACCGGCAGCGAGGTGGGGACGTCGCCGAAGCGGCTGTGGATGGTGTCGACCGGCAGCCCGCCCAGGTGGGCGACGAGGGTGGTCGCGACCAGGGCGACCAGCGGACCCGGAATGCGGCTTCCCGTCCGCGACCAGAGCTGGATGATCGCGACGGTCGCCACGAACAGCGCGATGGCCGAAGGGCGCGCGGTGGCGATCTGCTCGACGTAGAGCACGCTGCGGGCGACGAAGCCCGCCGGCAGCGACGCGATCTCCAGCCCCAGCGCGTCGCCGACCTGTCCCGCGGCGATGATCAGCGCGATGCCGGTGGTGAAGCCGACGGTCACCGGGTAGGGGATGAAGCGGATCACGTCGCCCAGCCGCGCGACCGCCATCACCACCAGGAAGGCGCCGGCCATGAGCGTCGCCACCGCCAGGCCGTCGTAGCCGAACTCGGCGATCACCCCCGAGATGAGGACGACGAAGGCGCCGGTCGGTCCGCCGATCTGCACCCGGCTGCCGCCGAGCGCCGAGATCAGGAAGCCCGCGATGATGGCCGTGTAGAGGCCCTGCTCGGGGCGGGCGCCGGAGGCGATGGCGAAGGCGATCGCCAGCGGCAGCGCCACCACGCCCACCACGATCCCGGAGAGCACGTCCTTCGCGAGGTCGCGCTTCGAGTATCCCTCGCGCAGGACGGTGACGAGCTTGGGCTCGAGCTCGGGTGTCGGGAACCGCATCTTCCGGTGGAGCTTCTGCCGCGCGACTCCCGAGGGATGGCTGGATTCGGGAGGGGATCAGCGCCGCGTGTGCCGGGAGCGTACCGCGCGCAGCCGCCTGTACACCCCGGCGCCCAGCGCCAGGGTCGCGAGCAGCGCCAGCACGAACAGGGCGTGCTCGGGCTCGGCCAGGTGGTGGGCCAGGCTCGTGCCCGCGCCGGTCTCGCCGTGACCGGGGTGGGCGGCGGCGCCGCCGGCGACGGTGAAGGGCAGGGCGGTGGCGAGGAGTCGGAAGGATCGGAGCACGAGGACCTCCTGTCGGTGGCGCGACGAACTGGCTCGAGCCGCGAGCATACCGCAGCCGCGCGTCAGTCCAGGCCCAGCACCTTCCGGGAGGTGCGGCTGAAGCGGTACCGCCCGTCCTTCGCCCAGGCCCGACCCCCCGGCGTCTCCAGGAACTGGAGGGCGAAGCCCCGCTGGCTGGCGAGCTTCTCGCTCTCCAGCGTGCCGAGCTGCTCGTGGTGGTCGACCACCGTGTCGAACACGCCCATCAGCCGCGACATGAACAGCAGGAAGATCGCCCGGTCCTCCTCGGAGAGCGACTCGGGCGCGCGCAGCCCGTGCACCCAGATGCGCATGTTGTGGTCGTTGTTGTAGATGGGGGCGAAGGCCTCGTTGAACAGGCTGTTCGCCTCGGTGGCGGAGGCCAGCGTGATCTGACGCGCCGTCTCGCGGATCTGCCGCGACAGGAAGATCAGCGTGACCACCACCGCCAGCGCCCCCGCGATCTCCCCGATCGCCCCAACCGCGTCCCAGTTCACCATGGCCGGGCAGCCTACCAGCCATGGCGCCGCTTCGGCGGGCATGTGCTAGGTTCCCTGTCGAGAGGCGATCCCGGATCGGCCCGAGCTTCTGGCTCTGCCACTTGCCCCGCTCTTTCGCAAGCTTGCCTCTCGCGCCTCCCGCCGTGGCCCAAGGACCACGAGGGGGCACATCACCGGTGGGTGTCCCGGGCCGGACGTTCGGCCCCAGGCGCCGCCAGATTCTGGGTGCTCTCGGAGCACCCGTGCAAGGAACGAGTCTTGAACCGAAAAGTGTACGTAGGAAACCTTCCCTTCTCCGCCACGGAGAGCGAGCTGCGGGATCTCTTCGAGCCCCACGGCGCCATCGCCTCGGTCAACGTGATCACCGATCGCGAGACCGGCCGGGCGCGCGGCTTCGCCTTCGTCGAGATGGAGGAGCCGAGTGGCGCGTCGGCCGCGATCCAGGCCCTGAACGGGTCGGAGATGGGCGGCCGCCCGCTGCGCGTGAACGAGGCCGAGGACAAGCGCGGTGGCGGCGGTCGCCGCGACCGCTACAAGGTCCCGAACCCCCCGCCGTGGGTGACGCACGGGTCTTCGCGAGCTTCGACGTCGATCACGACGCCGACCTTCGCGATCTTCTCGTCGAGCACTCGCGGCGGGGGGGCTCCGGCTTCTCCGTCGCGGAGCGATCCGAAGGCGGAGAGCCGACCGACGCGTGGTGCGCGTCGGTACGACGCCGCCTGCGCGGCGTGGACGTGGTCGTCGTGATCTGCGGCGAGCACACCGCCGCCTCGCCGCGCATGAACGCCGAGCTGCGCCTCGCCCAGGAGGAGGGCAAGCCCCACCTCCTGCTGTGGGGGCGCCGCGAACGCATGTGCAGCATGCCCGCCGCCGCGTCGCGCTCCGACTCCATGTACAGCTGGACCTGGGACATCCTGGTGAAGCAGGTGGCCGACACGCTGCGCAGCGCCCAGGTGTTCGAGGTCCCCGAGCGCTACAAGCGCCCCTAGGCCCGGCGGCCGGACTCAGCGCACCGCCTGCTCCAGGTGCGGCGGGTCGCCGTACAGCGGGCGTGGCGGGAAGCGCAGCGGAATGTGCGCCTTCCAGGCGTAGTAGCGGTCGGACTGGCCCGGCGCCCAGGCGTAGGGCAGGGGGCCCACGTTGTGGGCGTAGAAGCCGGCCAGATAGCGCGACATGGTCCGCACCGGACCCACGTCGGGCGCGCTGGTCTGCTCGAGCAGCTGGATGGCGTCGGGACGCGGCACGCGGATGTCGGTGCTGTTGAAGCCGGCCAGCAGCCGGTCGCCGCGCACCGGGTAGCGCTGCTGGTCGACCGCCACCGCGCCGGCCTGCTCCATGTAGTACTGGAGGCCCCAGTTGCCCAGGAAGTACGTCGTGTAGTCGGCAGACACGTGGCGTCCGGCCAGCGCCAGCGCCGTCTCGCGGATGCCGTTGGCCCAGCGGTAGTCGGCGTTGGTGGCCAGCAGCGCCACCACGAGCGACGCGGCGAACGCCAGCGGGCGGCCGATGCGCTGGAGCGCGTGGCTCGCGTCGGTGGCGTCGAGCTGGCGCACGATCAGGATGCCCAGCACCGGCGCCATCGGCAGGTTCGAGCGGCCGTTGTTCACCCAGTTCACGAAGGCGGCGAACACGAAGGTGCCGACCATCCACAGGAACAGGAAGGCCGAGTCCGGGTCGGTGCGCCGCCACAGGTCGCGGCAGGCGAGCCCGACGGCACTGGCGCCGCCCAGGGCGAACAGCAGGTACTGGACCGCCAGGTCCCAGCGCACCGCGTCCTCCTCGAAGACGGCCAGCGCCAGCGGATCCACCGGGAACTTCACGTCGATGGCCCGGGCCAACGCGTCCCAGCCGAGCAGCCCCAGACCGAACACGGCGGCGCCGCCCAGCAGCACCGGCCAGCGCCAGACCAGCGGCGCGAAGAAGAGCGCCGGCACCAGGCAGGCGCCGGCGAAGACCAGGCCGACCACCGCCTGGGCCAGCTGGCTCGTCTCGGACGCCGCGCGGAAGTCGCCGGCGTAGGCGATGGCCGAGCTCAGCTGCCCGGCGCCGTAGAGGGCGTCGGTGTAGCGGTCGTAGCCGACGGCCGTGGCGATCGGTACCAGCAGCCAAAGCGCCCAGGTGCCGAGCCGGCGTTCGTGCAGCAGGCCGTGGGCCAGCAGCAGCGGCACCAGCGCGATGCCGAAGTACTTGGTCAGGAAGGCGGCCGACGCGCACAGCGCCGACGCCAGCAGCCAGCCCGCGTGCCGGCGCTCGAAGCCCTCGGTCCAGCAGGCCAGGGCGCCGCACCAGAAGGCCAGCATGGTGGTGTCGCACATGACGTTGGTCGACGAGATCAGGAAGACCGGCGTGAACAGGCCGATGGCCGCCGCCAGCAGCGGGCGTTCGCAGTAGCGGCGCGCCAGCGCGAAGGTCGCCAGCGTGGCGGCGCCCGCCGGCACCAGGAAGGCCAGGTGCAGCGCCCGCTCGCTCCAGCCGAACAGCGCCGACGCCAGTGCGATCCCGTAGCCCGCCAGCGGCGGGTTCTGGGTGATCTCGTGCATCGGAAGCTGCGACGCGTTCCAGTTCACGTCGAAGCCGAAGAAGTCGAAGGGGCTGGCCTGGATCTGGGCGCCGAGCCACAGGAACAGGGGATCGTCGACGGTGAAGGCCTTGTCCGAGAACCAGGCGAGCGTGCCGAGCACCGCCGCCAGCAGCAGGGGAAGCTCGACCGAGGTCTTGGGCGAAGGAGCCGGCACGGGCGCGCCGATTCTACTCGGCGGCGCGCAGCCGGACGAGGGTGGCGCCCCAGCCGCCGCGGTCGCCGGGCGCGTCGTCGAAGCGCTCGACCAGCGGGTGGCGCTCCAGCACGCGGCGCACCTGGTTGCGCTGCACGCCGCGGCCGCGCCCGTGGATGATGCGCACCTCGCGGAAGCCCCGCTCGACCGCCGCCTCCAGGTAGCCCTCCACCACGTCGCGCGTCTCGGACGGCAGGAAGCGGTGCAGGTCGATCGACTCCTCGATGGGGATCACCACCGGCTCGTCGAAGCCCTCGAAGGGCGCGTCGTCGTCTTCGTCGCTCACCGGGCCTCCGCGGGTGTGTCGAGATCGTAGGCCGGCTCCAGGTAGCCCAGGGCGCGCAGGCGCTCGCGCTGCTCCGGGTCGAGGTCGCCGTCGACCTTCCCGGCCAGGGCCAGGCGGGCCACGTGCCCCTCGATGGCGCGCCGGTGCGCCGCCAGCACCTCCGGGTGCTCCGACGCCACGTCGTGTCGCTCCTCCGGGTCGGTGGACAGGTCGACCAGGCGTGGGGCGCCGGGCGTGCGGGGCCAGTAGCTCTTCCAGCGCCCCGACCGGTAGACGCGCCAGCGCGACTCGGTCACCAGCTGCTCGCCGGGCGGGACGTCGGGCGCGGGCACCTCGCCCCCGGCCAGCCGCACCAGCAGGCCGTGCAGCTCGTCGCCGCGGATCGGGTCGTCGGCGCCGGGCAGGCGCACGTCGCTCACGACCAGGGGCACGCGCAGCACGGTCTCGAACGACGGGTTGCCGGCGTGCCGCGCCCGCGGCGGCTGGAAGTGCCGTTCGCCCAGCGACTCGCCGTGGTCACTGGTCAGCACGATCACGCTGCCGTCGCGCAGGCCGCGCTCCTCGAGCAGGGCGAGCAGCTCGCCCACCACCGCGTCGGCGGCGGTGACCGCCTCGGTGTAGGGCTGGTGGGCCAGGTGCCAGTCGTGGGCGTCCAGGTAGTGGACGTAGAGGAAGAAGCGGTCGGAGGGACGGGCGTCGAGCGTCTCCTCCACCGCGGCGTTCACGTGGCGGCCCGCCCGGGCGGCGGCGAAGACGGGCGTGTTCTTCGCGCCGAAGGCCAGGTGGCGGCTCGCCCCCGGAAGCTCCTGCCAGCGCTGGAAGCCGCGGGCGAAGCCGGCGTCGCGTCCCAGCAGCGGGTGGGAGTGGACCCCCGCCGTCCAGTAGCCCCGCTCCCGCATGCGCTCGGCCAGGGTGGGCAGTCCTTCCGGCACACAGGCGTCACGCTCGCCGTCGGCGAAGCGCGCCAGGCCGCACCAGGTGTGCTGGTTCCACACCAGCACCCGGCCGTCGCCCTCCAGGCTCGGGCTGCGACCGGTGAACAGCGCGCCCATGCTGGTGGGCGTCGAGTGGAAGGCGGCGAGCGCCCGGCGGAACACGGTGCCGTTCGCCGCCAGGCCGTCGATGTGGGGCGTCGGCGCGATGCCCCCGTACACCCCCAGGTGATCGCGCCGCAGCGTGTCGACCACCACCAGCACGATGCGCTCCGGCGGCTCGACGCGGTCGGACGGTGCGGAGCAGCCGAGGGCCAGGAAGAGCAGCCCGAGGGCGGCGGGGGTGCGCATCGCCGCCCAGCATAGACGGTCGGGCCGCTAGGCAGTGTCTGCACGAAGCGGTTTCGCTCAGGCCATCCCAGACGGATGGCCTGAGCAGTCGGCTCGTGC
>JBNLVK010000153.1:0-24717 GCA_050618055.1 Myxococcota bacterium | reverse complement strand
TCGCCTCGACGGCGATGGAGATCTCGGTGAGATCGTTCGCGCGCGCGCGGTCGAGGCGAAGCGGAGTTCGGGATGAGCAGGATCCCACGAGATCCACGACGCGGTCCGGCGACGGTCGTCGGCCCGCAAACGTGGTGAGGCCCAAGCCCCCTCGGAGCCAGGCCCCCTCGCCGAAGCCGAGAAGGAAGTCGAAATGCAAGGGTATGGGATGAACTACTGGAAGGGCCTGGCGGTCGCCGCCGTGCTGGCAATGGGGTCGCCGGCCGGCGCGTTGTCGGTCGGATACGTCGAGACCTTCGACGTGGACGCCTCGGGTTGGGTGGACGCCACGTCGGGACCGCTCACCTGGGTGTCGACCGGCGGACCGGGCGGAAGCGCCTACGTCGAGACGACGTTCGGCTCGATCAACGACCCGGGGACGGTGCAGTTCCGCGGCAGCGCGGCCAACGGCGCCAGCAGTGGCGCCCTGTTCGGCGACTGGGAAGGCGAGGGGGTGAGCTTCCTCTCGGCCGACGTGATCCACGATGCGCCGGTCCCGGTGAGCTTCTTCTTCCGGATCACGACGGGCGTGAACTTCCCGGCCCACGCCGGCGTGGTCGTGGTGCCGGTGATGCCGAACACGTGGACGAACATCGGCGTCGCCATCGACGCGGCGAACCCGCTGCTGGTCCCGGAGTTCGGGACGTTCTCCGACACGTTCGCCAACGTGACGAACGTGCAGATCGGCGTGTCGGTTCCGCTGGCGTTCGAGAACGTCCCGTTCACCTACGGGGTGGACAACGTCCAGATCGTGCCGGAGCCGGGGACCGCGTCGCTGCTCGCGCTGGGGCTCACCGGTCTCGCGATCCGGCGGCGCCACGCGGCCTGAACATGCTGGACGTCGCGGCTCGGGGGGCGCGCTCCTCCCGGGCCGCTTGGCGGGCCGGCGGTCGGCCTGCCACCATGCGCCCGTGGCCGCCAAGCCCCCCAACCACGAGCTGTCTCCCATGCGCTGCCCGGTCGCGCTGGACGACGTCGACCTGTTCGGCGAGGGCGCCCAGGAGCACTGGTACGAGGCCTACGAGATCCTGCACGCCGAGGCGCCGGTGCGCAGGATCCCGGGCGAGGGCCTGGGCGGCGGCGGCGACGGCTACCTGCTGACGAGGTACGCCGACATCGCGCGCGTGGTGCGGGATCCTGCGCGCTTCAAGCCCACCATCGTGTTCGGCATCGAGGCGGCGGCGCGGCGTCTCGAGCGGGCGGAGCGCGAGGGCACCGAGCCCGACCTGCCGCCGGAGCTGAACGCCATGGTCGTGTCGATGGCGACCCTGCGTCCCACCCACGAGCTCTACCGCGCCCACAAGCTCGAGCTCACCGACCCGTGGGTGGGTCCCGGCGCGACGCGCCACGCGCCCATGATCGAGCGCAGCGTCGACGCGCTGATCGACTCCTGGATCGACGACGGCGAGGTCGAGTTCGTCTCCCGCTTCGCCCGGCCGCTGCCGCAGATCGTGATGGCGAACGTACTGGGCTTCCCGCTGGCGGACCTGCCCCGGCTCGAACGCTGGGGGACCGCCCAGGTGGCGCCGTTCGTCCACGGACGCGGCCACCGCAACCTGCTGTCGCGCGAGCAGCTGGAGGAGCAGGCCCGGGTGCTCGAGGACTTCGGCGACTACGTGGCCGAGCAGGTGGCGCGCAAGCGCGCCGACCCGCAGGACGACATGATCAGCTTCCTCACCCGGGTGACCTACCGGGCGCTGGGCCGCAGGCTCACCGACACCGAGATCCACGGCGTGGTCTACGCCATGGTGCTGGGAGGACTGGAGACCACCCAGTACGCCCTGGAGGAGCAGGCCCAGCTGCTGTGCGACGATCCCACGCTGTTCGCGCGCGTGCGCGCCGACCGCTCGCTGCTGCGTCCCTTCACCGAAGAGGCCATGCGCCTGCGCGCGCCCACCCAGGGGCTCTCGACCCGCGTCACCACCCGCGACGAGACGTTCTCCGGCGTGCGCGTGCCGGCCGGATCGCTGCTGCACCTGCGCTGGGGCGCCGGCAACGTCGACCCCGAAGAGTACGCCTGCCCCCACGAGGTGCGGCTCGACCGCAAGCGCGTGGGCCGACACCTCACCTTCTCGCAGGGTCCGCGCACCTGTCCGGGCGCGGGCATCTCGCGCCTGGAGCAGACGATCGCCTGGAACCAGCTGCTCGACCGGCTGGCGTCCCTCGAATACGCGCCGGGCAACCGCTTCCTGCACCAGCCCGGCATCATGCTGGGGACCCTCGAGCTCGCCCTGCGCTTCCAGAAGAGCTAGGCCCCGAGCGACTGGGCCGCAGTCGGCACGCCGCGGTCCGCGCCGTCGCCGGTTCTCGCCTATCCTCCCGCCCGAACCCGTTTCCAACCCCGCCGCCACGCCCGTGGCCGGCCTCCCACGAACCGAAGAGCCATGCCCGAATCCACCGCGAAGATCATCTACACCTTCACCGACGAGGCGCCCGCCCTCGCCACCTGGTCCTTCCTGCCGATCATCCAGGCCTTCGCCGGCGCCTGCGGTGTGGCGGTCGAGACCCGCGACATCTCGCTGGCCGGGCGGATCCTGGCGAGCTTCCCCGAGCGCCTGACGCCGGAGCAGCGCATCGGCGACGCGCTGGCCGAGCTCGGCGAGCTGGCGAAGACGCCGGAAGCCAACATCATCAAGCTGCCCAACATCAGCGCCTCCATGCCGCAGCTGAAGGCCGCCATCCGCGAGCTCCAGGCCAAGGGCTACGACCTGCCCGACTACCCGGACGATCCGTCGAGCGACGAGGAGCGCGAGACGCAGGCGCGCTACGACCGGGTGAAGGGCAGCGCGGTGAACCCGGTGCTGCGCGAGGGCAACTCGGACCGCCGCGCGCCGGCCTCGGTGAAGCAGTATGCGCGCAACCACCCCCACCCGATGGGGGCCTGGTCCACCGACTCGAAGACCCACGTCTCCCACATGCGGGGCGGCGACTTCTACTCGAACGAGAAGTCGGTGACCGTGGAAGCGGACGGCAGCCTGCGCATCGAGCTGGTGACCGACGACGGCACCACCGTGCTGAAGGAGTCGGTGCCGGTGCTGGCCGGCGAGGTGGTCGACGGCACCTTCATGAGCAAGCGGGCGCTGGTCGAGTTCCTGGAGGCCCAGGTCGAGGACGCGCGGCAGAAGGGCGTGCTCTTCTCGCTGCACCTGAAGGCCACGATGATGAAGGTCTCCGACCCGATCATCTTCGGCCACGCGGTGCGGGTGTTCTTCGCCGACGTCTTCGCCAAGCACGGGGCGAAGCTCGAGGAGCTGGGGGCGAACCCGAACAACGGGCTCGGCAACGTGCTGGCCGCCATCGAGGGCCTGCCCGAGGCCGAGCGCGCCGGGATCCTCTCCGACATCGACGCGGCCTACGCCTCCCGCCCCGACCTGGCGATGGTCGACTCGGACCGCGGCATCACCAACCTGCACGTGCCGAGCGACGTGATCGTCGACGCCTCGATGCCCGCCATGATCCGCACCTCGGGCCAGATGTGGAACAAGGACGGCGAGCAGCAGGACACGAAGGCGGTCATCCCGGACGCCAGCTACGCCGGCGTCTACCAGGCGGTGATCGAGGACTGCCAGGCCCACGGCGCCTACGACCCGACCACCATGGGCTCGGTGCCCAACGTGGGCCTGATGGCTCAGAAGGCCGAGGAGTACGGTTCCCACGACAAGACCTTCGAGATCCCGGCGGCGGGAACCGTGCGCGTGGTCGACGGCTCGGGCGCGACGGTCCTGGAGCACGCGGTCGAGGCCGGCGACGTGTGGCGCATGTGCACGGTGAAGGACGCGCCCATCCGCGACTGGGTGAAGCGGGCGGTCACCCGCGCCCGGGCGACCGGCGCGCCGGCCGTCTTCTGGCTCGACGCGAGCCGCGCCCACGACGCCCAGCTGATCGCCAAGGTCGAGCGCTACCTCCCCGAGCACGACCTCACCGGCGTCGAGACCCACGTGCTGGCGCCGGTCGAGGCCACCCGCTTCTCGCTGGAGCGCATCCGCAAGGGCGAGGACACCATCTCGGTCACCGGCAACGTGCTCCGCGACTACCTGACCGACCTGTTCCCGATCCTCGAGCTGGGCACCAGCGCCAAGATGCTCGCGATCGTGCCGCTGATGAACGGCGGCGGCCTGTTCGAGACCGGCGCCGGCGGATCGGCGCCCAAGCACGTGCAGCAGTTCCAGAAGGAGAACCACCTGCGCTGGGACTCGCTGGGCGAGTTCCTGGCGCTGGCCGTCTCGCTGGAGCACCTGGCCGACGCCGCCGACAACCCGGGCGCGCGCATCATGGGCGAAGCGCTCGACCGGGCGACCGCCACGCTGCTCGAGAACGCCAAGTCGCCGTCGCGCAAGGTGAACGAGCTGGACAACCGGGGCAGCCAGTTCTACCTGGCGCTCTACTGGGCGCAGGCGCTGGCCGAGCAGACCGACGACCCGGCGCTGGCGGCGCGCTTCGCCCCGCTGGCCGAGCGGCTGGCGGCCGACGAGGAGACGATCGTCCGCGAGCTGATCGACTGCCAGGGACGCCCCATGGACATCGGCGGCTACTACGCGCCGGACCCGGAGCAGGCCGCGCAGGCCATGCGCCCGAGCGCCACGTTCAACGCGGCGCTGGCGGCGATGGACTGAGATCGGGGCCGAAGGGGGGAACCGGCAGCCAGAGCCGGAGCCGCGCCCCGCCCAGCCTGCCGCGGGGCATCCATTCCAGGTCGCCCCCGTGGCGCCGGGCGATCGCCCGGCCGAGGGCCAGGCCCAGCCCGAACCCGGCCGCCGGCAGGTCGCCTCGCCGTTCGCCCCGGACGAAGGGCTCGAACAGGCGCTCCGGATCGCCGCTCCCCACGCCCGGCCCGTCGTCCTCCACCTCCACCGCCACCCGATCCGATCCGAGCTCCAGGACCCGCAGCTCGACGCGTCCGCCGTCCGACACGGCGCTGAGCGCGTTGTTCACCAGGTTCCACAGCACCCGGGCCAGCAGGGCGCGGCGGCCGACGACGCGGGCGGAGGCGATTCCGTCTTCGGCCACCGCGACGCCGACGTTCCGCTCGCGCGCCACCAGCTCCGCTTCGACCGCGACCTGCTCGACCAGGCCCACCAGGTCCACCTCTTCCGGGGCGCCCTCCAGCGCCCGGTAGCCGCGCGCCAGGTCGAGCAGGCCGTCCAGGAGCAGGCGCATGGAGTCGACCTCTTCCAGCACCGACGAGAGCACCTCGGACGCGTCGCCGTCCGGCGTGGCGAGGGCGGCCTCCACGTCGGCCCGGATGCGCGCGAGCGGGGTCCGGAGCTCGTGGCCCGCGTTCGCCGTGAAGGCGCGCAGGAGCGCGAGGCTCTCCTCGGTCTGGGCGAGCATCCGGTTCAGCAGGGCCGCCAGCTCCACCAGCTCGGACTCGCGCGGCTCGGCGAGCCGCCCTCCGTCGGTGCGGCCGACGCGCACCAGCGCCTCGTCGACCAGGGCGCGCACCGGCTGCAAGGCACGTCCGAGCACCCAGAAGCTCGCGCCCACGGCGAGCAGCGTAACCGCGCCGACGGCCGCCGCCGCGTACAGCTGGAACTGGGCGATCAGCTGTGGCGCGCGTTCGTCGGTCACCGCCGCAACGGCGACCCACCGCGGCTCCCGTGCGTAGCGGACGAGCCGGGCGACCCGCAGCGCGGGCGCTCCGTTCGGGCCCGTCTCGGTCCGCACCGCCTCGCGCCCACCCGAGGCGGCGGCCAACCCCTCGGGCCACTCCGCAGCAGCCGACGACGCGGGGTGGGCGTAGACCCTCTCGCCCTCGAGGGACCAGACCTCCAGGGAGAGCACGCCTTCCTCGGGGAGCAGGCGGGACAGCGCACGGCGCGCTTCGGAATCGATCCCGGTGGCCGCCCCCACCACCTGGGCCACCTCGTCGATCTCGTGGAAGCCGAAGTCCCGGAGGCTCTGGTCGAGGCTGCTCTGGAACCACACGTACGCGACGACCGCCAGCACGATGGCCAGCGATCCGACCATCACACCGACGGCGATCGTGAGGCGGAAGCGGATCGAGTGGCGCAGCCGAGGGGTCACGGGGTTTCCGCGTCGAGCTCGAAGAGGTAGCCGACCCCGCGGATCGTCCGGATCGGATCGACGCCGAGCTCGCGCAACCGCTTGCGCAGGTAGTTCACGTAGACGTCGATCACGTTGGTCCCGGTGTCGAACTGATGGGACCACACGCGGTCCGCGATCATCGCTCGCGTGAGCGGATGCCCCGCGTTCAGCAGGAAGAACTCGAGCAGCTGCGCCTCGCGGGCGCTCAGCTCGACCCGCCCGTCGCCGTAGGCCACGCTCCGGTCGAGGCGGTCGAGACGGAATCCGCCGACTTCGAGAACCCGCTCGAAGCCCGCCGAGGAGCGCCGGAACAGGGCCCGGATGCGGGCCATCAGCTCCACGAAGCTGAAGGGCTTGGTCAGGTAGTCGTCGGCGCCCAGGTCCAGGCCCTCTACCCGGTCCGGCACCTCGCCACGGGCCGTCACCACGATCACCGGCAGTGTCGGCTTCGCCTCCCGGAGGTCGCGCAGCACGTCGAGACCGTCCATCCCCGGGAGCATCCGGTCGAGCAGGACCAGGTCGTAGGGGACGCGCAGGGCCTGCGCCAGACCCTCCTTCCCGTCGCTCGCGACGTCCACGTGGTGGGACTCGGCCTCGAGACCGCGGCGGATGAAGCTCGCGATCTTCGGGTCGTCCTCGATGACCAGCGTGCGCACGGAGCCCGATTATGGTGCACCCGCATGCCCCGGTCCAAGCTGCGTCCGCGCGCCGGATCAGGACTCTCCAACGGCGCCGAAGGGTACGGCGCGTGCGGACCTCGAACGCCGGCGACGCTTGCGCTCGACGAGCCACGAGTTGCAGACCGCGCCCAGCAGCAGACCGACCGTCGCCAGAAGGACGTTCCACGACCCGAGCGGCTTCGTGAGCGCGCTCTGCCCGATTGCGAGGATGCCGACGACGGCCGCGACCACGCCGGGCACGAGCCAGCGCTCCCGCCGCATCACCTCGCTCCACGCCACCCGCGGTCCGCTGCGCGCGGGAAGGCGCAGGGAGCGCGCACCGATCCAGCGCGGAACCCGGCGCGCGTAGGCGTCGTAGTCCGACCCGATCAACGCGCCCAGCGCCCTCTCCTCGTGTCGCACGACCGGCGTGTAGACGGCGACGACCAGCAGTGGCAGGAGGGCCGCGAGGCTTCCGCCCCCGGCGACGAGTCCGAGTCCGCAGAGCATCAGGCCCGCTGCGATGTAGAGCGGGTTGCGCGTCCGGGCGAACGGTCCGCTCTCGATCAGGCCGGCGCTGGCGTGGGCGCGGTGGACGCGCGCGCCGCGGCCGATGCGCCGCACGGCGGCGAGGCGCAGCAGGACGCCGCAGCCCGCGACGGCGATGCCCCACGACAGCTGCGTCGTCGGTGGCGTCCGTCCGTCGAGGGACCAGACGACGACCGGCCAGGTCGCGAGAAGCAGGAACGTGCTGCGGTGACGGAAGAGGGTCGCGAGTCGTCCTTCGACCATGTCGGGAACGTGCGTCCCGACGGCCGCCGACTCCATTAGCGCTTCATTAGAGATCGCTCATCGAGCCACCGCTCGCCGTCGTTGCTCCTAGGTTCACGGCGGGAGGTACGAGGAATGAGTGAAGGATCGGAGCAGGTGCTCCAGCGATACCAGAGCGACCAGGCGGCGCGGCGCTACGCAGGCGTCCATCGCGGACGTCGCCGCCACAAGCGGGAAGAGGCGTGCCTGCGGCGTGCGCTGCGTGGGCTCCGGCCCGGATCGCGGGTGCTCGACCTCCCGTGCGGTACCGGAAGGATGTTCTCCGTGCTCTCCGACCTGCGCCTGGACGTCGTCGCCGCGGACGGATCCGCCGCCATGGTGCGCGCAGCGCGGCGCGAGGCGGAACGCCATCCGGGAATCCGCGTGGTCCACCAGGAGGATGCGTTCAAGACCGGCTTCCCCGATCGCTCCTTCGACGCCGTGGTGTGCAACCGCCTGCTCCACCACTTCCGCGAGCCGCAGGATCGCCTGGCGGTGCTCCGCGAGCTCACGCGCATCTCCCGGAACCGGGTCGTGGTCTCCTTCTTCTGCACCCACTCCCTGGAGGCGCAGCGCACCCGGCTCTCGCGAGCCCTGGGCAAGAAGGCTTCCGAACGCGGTGCGATCCCCTACACCGACTTCCATCGCGAGGTCGAATCGGCCGGGCTGCACGTCCAGGACGTCGTTCCCACGCTCGCGCCGATCTCGCAGCAGTGGTACGTCGTGGGCCGCCGTCGCGACGCCGCCCCGCTCGCCGGACCCCGCTAGTCCCCGCCCTCCCCCAGCAGCCGCGCGATCTCGCGTTCGAAGCTGCGGCGGTTGCCGGTGATGCCGAGCGCGCGCCAGATGGGCGCCAGGCGCCGCACGCGCACCTCGAACTCGTCGCGGTAGTACTCGTCGTCGAGGAAGCCCTGCTGGTACTGGTAGAACATGTTGTCCCAGTGGGTCTGCTGCGCGATCTGCCACTGGCGGAAGCGGCTGCGCTCCTCCGGCGACAGCACGTCCAGCGACGCGACGTCTTCCGGATACCCCGCCTGCGTGAGCCTGGCGAGGATGGGGCCCACGTGCTCCGAGTTGGCGGCCTGCACCAGCATGTCCTGCAGGGCGTCGGCCCGCACCTGGTAGGTCTGGGCCAGCGCCAGCCGGCGGCTCTCCTCCATGGCCTTCGTGTTCTGGCGGATCTGGATGGCCAGGTAGGCCAGCGTCACCACCACGGCGATGGCGCCGACGAACTCGCCGAGCGCGCCCAGCTCGGTCAGGGTCATGGCGGAAGGATACCCCCGACCGCTACGCGGACACGCGGTCTCCGGACGTCATGGTGGCAGGACCGCGCACGCGCACCCACAGCACGATCCCGGTGGCCACCACCGCGAGACCCAGCACCAGCCCCCACCACAGTCCGCCGAGCCAGCCCTCGCGCACGCCGATCCACCAGCCGATCGGCAGGCCCAGCAGCCAGTAGCCCACGAAGTTGAAGAAGGCGGCGGGCCGGGTGCGGCCCATGCCGCGCAGCACGCCGCAGCCCACCACCTGGGCGCCGTCGAACACCTGGAAGGCGGCCGCCACCGGCAGCACCAGGGCGGCCAGGGCCACGACCTCGGCGTCCAGGGTGTAGAGCATGGGCAGGCCCTGGCGGAACACCACGAAGGAGACGGCCGAGAGCGTCATCACGCCGGAGCCCATGGCGATGCCGATCCACGACGCGCGCTGGGCATCCGCAGGGCGGCCGGCGCCCAGCAGGTTGCCCACCCGCGTGGTGGTGGCGACCGCCACACCCAGCGCCAGCATGAAGGAGATGGAGGCCAGGTTCATCACGATGCCGTGGGCCGCGGCCTCGATGGCGCCGAGGGAGCCGGCCAGGAAGGTGGCCAGGTTGAAGGCCCACATCTCGGTGCTGGTCTGGATCGCCACCGGGAAGCCGATGGCGGTGATCCGGGCCAGGGCGCGCAGGTCGAGGGCCTGGCGCGACCAGCCCTGCCAGGCGCCGCGATGCAGCCGCGCCCACACGACCAGGCCCACCAGCAGCAGCAGGCTCACCACCCGCACCGACGTGGTGGCGATCCCCGCGCCGCGGATGCCCAGCTCCGGAAAGCCCAGGTGGCCGAAGATCAGCACCCAGTTGAACAGCGCGTTGAAGACGTTGGCGGCCAGCGTCACGTACAGCGCCGGACGCACGATCTCGCGCCCCTGGAGGTACTGGCGCAGCACCGACAGCCACAGGAAGAAGGGAATGCTCGGCAGCACCGCGTCCATGTAGCCCTGGGCCAGCGGCACGAGGCGCGGCTCCTGCCCCAGCGCCAGCATGAACTCGCCGGTGAAGAGCCAGCTCACCCCCACCGGCACCGAGAGCAGCAGCGCGAGGACCATGCCGCGCTGGAGCGCCAGGGCGACGGCGCGACCGTCGCCGGCGCCGTGGGCCTGGGTGATCAGCGGATCCAGGCCGAACAGGATGCCGTTGGCGAACATCATCGTGCCGAAGACCAGCGAGTTGGCCAGCACCGCGGCGGCCATGGCGTCGGTCGAGTAGTGACCGAGCATCACCGTGTCGACGAAGCCCATCAGCATGGTGGCGAGCTGGGCGCCGGCGATGGGCATGGCGAGCTGCGTCAGCCGTCGCAGCTCCTGCCGCGGCGTCCGCGCGATGAAGATGGGCGACGCCTGCGGCATGGCCGGAGAGTCGCACAGCCGTCATGATTCCGCGTTCCGTCGGAGAGCGAAGGAGGCGACGCCGCGTGAAGGTCTACACCACCGCACCCATGGAGGATCCGCGCGACGCGCGCACCTCCTTCCGGCGCCTCGAGGAGATCGGCTACGACGGCGCCTTCAGCTTCGAGTCGAAGCTCGACCCCTTCCTGCCGCTGGTGCTGGCCGCCGAGAACACGCAGCGACTGACCCTGGGCACGGCCGTCGCCATCGCCTTCGGCCGCAACCCCATGAACCTGGCGAACGCCGGCTGGGGTCTCCAGACCATCAGCGAGGGTCGCTTCGTGCTGGGGCTCGGCTCCCAGGTCCGGCCCCACATCGAGAAGCGCTTCGGCATGCCGTGGTCGAGGCCGGCGGCGCGCATGCGCGAGATGGTCCAGGCGATCCAGGCCATCTTCGCCTGCTGGGAGGGCGAGGCTCCGCTGCGCTTCGAGGGCGAGTTCTACCGCCACACGCTGATGATCCCGGCCTTCGACCCGGGCCCGAACCCGTTCGGACCGCCGCCCGTCTACACCGCCGGCGTGGGACCGCTCATGACCGAGGTGGCCGGCGAGGTGGCCGACGGCTTCTTCGGCCACCCCTTCACCACCCGCGAGTCGCTGCTGCGCCACACGCTGCCGGCGCTCCAGCGCGGGCTCGCGCGCAGCGGTCGGCGGCGCGAGTCGCTCGACGTGGTGTGCGCCACGATGGTCGTCACCGCCGACACCGAGGAGGAGTTCCGCCGGGTGAAGGAGGTGGCCCGCAAGCACCTGGCCTTCTACGGCTCGACGCCCGCCTACCGCCCCACCCTGGACTGCCACGGCTGGGGCGACCTCCACCTGGAGCTGAACCGGCTGTCGAAGCAGGGCCGCTGGGACGACATGGCGGGGCTGGTGGACGACGAGGTGCTGACCACGATCGCGGTGGTGGGCGAGCGCCGCGAGATCGCCGGCAAGGTCCGGGAGCGGCTGGCCGGCATTGCGGACGGGGTGAGCCTGACGAACAACCGGGCGCCGGATCCGGACCACTGGGCGGACGTGGTCCGGGAGTTGACAACGTAAATTTTACGCTGTACACATCCGCCCATGCCGCGGACCGCCCTCTCCCCCGACCAGATCGACGACTTCCGCGAGCGGCTGGTGGAGGCGGCCTCGCGCCTGTTCGCCCGGCGCGGCTACGACGGGGTGACGCTGCGGGCGATCGCCGCCGAGCTGGGCTGCAGCCCCATGACCCCCTACCGCTACTTCCCGGACAAGGCGGCCATCTTCGCGGCGGTCCGCACCCGGGCCTTCGACCGCTTCGCCGACTCGCAGGAGGCGGCGTGCGCCGGCCGCGAGAACGCGCTCGAGGCGCTGGGCGAGCTGGGACGGGCCTACGCGGGCTTCGCCGTCGACAGCCCGGACACCTACCGGCTGATGTTCGAGCTCTCCCAGCCCGATCCGGAGGCCTACCCGGAGGTGTGGGAGGCCGCCCAGCGCTCGATCGCGCCGCTGCGCGCGTGCATGGCCCGCGCCATCGACGCCGGCTTCCTGGAGGGCGACCCGGACGTGCTGACCCACGTGTTCTGGTCCGGCGTACACGGGATCGTGTCGCTCCACCTGGCCGGGAAGCTGTCCTTCGAGCTGGGCCTCGACGACCTGCTCCAGCCGGTCCTGTCCACCCTGTTCCGCGGAAACCAGCGCGCCCCGAGCGAGGAGGAGGCATGACACGCCATGCCGCCATCGACCCCTGCTGGGACGCGATCGTCGTCGGCTCCGGGCTGGGCGGCCTGTCCGCCGCGGCGCGCCTGGCGCGCACCGGACTGCGCGTGCTGGTGCTCGAGCAGCACGTGATCGCCGGCGGCTACGCCCACCACTTCCTGCGCAAGGTGCGCGGCACGAAGATCGTCTACGACTTCGACGTCGCGCTGCACCAGACCGGCGACCTGCTGCCGGGACGTCCCGTGCACCGCCTGCTCACCGACCTGGGCATCCTGCCCGACCTGCCGCTGGTCCGCTTCGACACCGCCTACCGCACGCGCGGTCCGCGCCACGACCTGCGGGTGCCGGCCGACGCCGACGCCTACGAGGAGCTGCTGTGCGCGTCCTACCCGGAGCAGGCGGGCGCAGTGCGCGGTCTGTTCCGCACCTTCCGCGAGATCGACGCGCCGGGTCCCGACGGAGGTCCCTCCCCCGCCGCCTTCGCGTCCATGGGCCACAGCCTGGACGACCTCTTCGAGGCCTGCGGCTGCGACGAGCGCACGCGCGGGATCGTGGCGACGCTGTGGGGCTACCAGGGGCTCATTCCGCGCCAGGCCTCCGCCTTCCTCTACGCCAGGCTCTGGGCCAGCTACCACCTGGGCGGCTGCTTCTACGTGAAGGGCGGCGGCCAAGTGCTCTCCGACGCCTTCGTGCGCGTGCTGGAGGAGAACCGCGGACGCCTGCTGCTGCGCGCCGAGGTGACCGGCATCCGCACCCGCCAGGGACGCGTGGTCGGCGTCGAGACGAAGCGCCACGGCGCCTTCGAAGCGCCGGTGGTGGTGAGCAACGCGCCCGCGCCGGACACCTTCTCGCGCCTGCTCGACACGCCGTCGCTGGCCCGGGCGGACGTGGAGCGCTCCGACGCGCTGCCGCTCTCCATCTCGATCCACCAGGCCTACGTGGGCATGCGCGGCGACGCCGCGAAGCTGGGCCTGCCGGACCGCGGGCTCTTCGTGACCCGCAGCTACGACTTCGACGACGAGCTCCGCGCCATGGAGCGCGGCGACTTCCGCTCCCAGGGCTACATGCTCGGCAACCACGACCTGGCGGACCCGGGGCACGCGCCGCCGGGCCGCTCCATCCTGCACTCGACGATCATGGCCGACGGCCGCCTGTGGATGGACCTGGACGAGGCCGACTACCGGGAGCGCAAGGCGGAGCTCGAGGCGTGCCTGCTCGACCGGCTGGCCGAGGCGATCCCCGACCTGCGCGAGCGCGTCGAGATCTGCGAGACCGGCACGCCCCACACCATGCGCCGCTACTCGCACAACCCGCTGGGCGCCATCTACGGCTACGCGAGCACGCCGAAGGGCCACAGCATCCACCGCCCGGACGCGCGCACGTCGGTGCCGGGCCTCTATCTGGCCGGCGCCTGGACCTTCCCCGCCGCCGGCTTCACCGGAGCCATGACCTCGGGCTACCGCACCGCGGGTCTCGTCTGCGCGGACTTCGAGGGCCGGCGGTCGGTGGCATGAGCGAGCCGGGGAAGCCCAGGCCCTACCGGCCGGCCTGGTTCCGGCTCACGCCCTTCCTGGGCCGACCGCCGGAGCTCTCCCGCCACCAGTGGAGCGTGCTGGGCCTGGTGGCGATCGTGTCGCTGTTCGAGCAGTACGACCTCTACCTGTTCTCGCTGAACCTGCGCCACATCCAGGCCGACCTGGCCATCGCCGAAGCGGACCTGGGCTGGCTGGGATCGCTGGTGCGCTCGGGTGCGCTGCTCTCGGTGTTCATCGCCCTGGCGGCCGACCGCATGGGGCGCCGCCGCATCCTGCTGGTCACGGTGGTGGCCTACACGCTGCTCACCGGCGCCACCGCCCTGGCCCCCAACGCCCAGGCCTTCGTCGCGCTCCAGTTCCTGGCCCGCGCCTTCGCGGTGGCGGAGACGCTGATCGCCATCGTGGTGATCGCCGAGGAGTTCGAGCCGCAGCACCGCGGCTGGGGCATCGGCGCGCTCGGTGCCATCCAGGCCTGCGGCGCGGGCCTGGCGGCGGTGGCCTTCGGCTTCGTCGACGTGCTGCCCGGCGGCTGGCGGGCGCTGTACGCCCTCGGCCTGGTGCCGCTGGGGCTGGTGGCGTACTGGCGGCGCACCCTGCCCGAGACGGCGCGCTACGAGCGGCTGCGCAGCGAGCGGGCCGCGTCGCTGCAGGCCACTCCGCCGCTCCAGCCGATGCTGGAGCTGCTGCGCACCCGCACCGGCCGCATCGCCTCGCTGGCGACGGTGGTCGTGTTCGCCGGCCTGGCCATGTCGCCCGCCGGCTTCTTCGCGCCCAAGTACCTCCAGGACGTGCACGGCTGGTCGCCGGCGGCGGTGGCGTCGCTGAACTTCCTGGGCGGCGCCTTCGCGATCGTGGGCAATCCGCTGGCCGGCTGGCTCTCGGACCGCCACGGCCGCCGGCCGATCACCGTGGTCTTCTCGCTGGCGTTCGTGCTGGTGGGCATCGTCTTCTACTCGGCGGTGGGGATCTTCGCGCCGCTGCTCTGGGTCGCGCTGATCTTCACGACCATGGGCTCGGAGGTCACGACCGGCACCTACGGCGCCGAGCTGTTCCCCACGTCGCAGCGCTCCACCGCCTCGGGCCTGCGCATGGGAGCGCGCGAGCTGGGCGCCGTGGCCGGGCTGGCGCTCGTCTCCCTGCTGTTCGGCACGACCGGATCGAACTGGGTCGCCATCGCGATCCTCTGCGGTGTCAGCGTGGTGGGTCCGCTGGTGGTGCTGCTCACCTTCCCGGAGACCGCCGGCCGCTCGCTCGAGGAGATCTCGCCCGAGGCGCCCGAGGCTCGCGCGTCGCGTCCGGTGGCGTAGCCTCTGCGGCGGAGGAGGACACCGTGCCCGAGGATGCCCCGACGACCCGCACCGAGCAGACGCAGCCGCCGCCCGACGCCTACCCGACGGCGGAGGCTCCGGGCGGGACCAACCTCGGTCTGGTCGCGCTGTTCGTGGCGATCGTGGTGCTGGTGGCGGTGCAGAACCTGTGGCTGCGGCGTCGCGCCGAACGCGAGGCCCGCGGCGACGTCCCCCGCGACCCCGAGGCGGGCTGACCCGACCGACCCGGAGGCGCGGGGCAGGCCTCCCCGCCCAAGGCGTGGCGGCGCCGCCGCGCCGGCCCGGGCCCGGGCACTCCTCTTGCAGATCCTCCTGCGGACGAAACGCGGAGGAATCCGGTGGGTCTCACGTTCCCCGGTCTCGAGTTCTTCCAGGCGTTGCAGGCCGGCCTCGCGGAGGACCCGTCCCGCGACGCGCTGGCCCCCAGCGAGGCCTGCTGCGGCGTGTCGGTGGACGGACGCCTGTTCGTGCTCGAGTTCGACGGGCACGACTGCGTGGCGGTGGCCGCCGGCGGCAACCCCATCGACCTGGAGTTCGTGCTGGCCGGGTCCGCCCAGGGCTGGCGCGAGGTGCTGCGCGGCAAGCCGCTCGACGAGCTGCTGGCGTCGGGCGCGCTCCACATCGAGTCGGACACCGACGACGGCGCCGACCTGGCGCTGGCGGCGCTGCCCCTGCTCCAGGCCTTCTTCGCCCAGGCGCGATCCCTCGAGGTCGACCCGGGCTGAGCCGCCTGTTTGCGGGATCCGGGCCGGGGGGCGACAGTCCGCCTCCCTGCAGCGGGAGCGGCGCCTCCGTGGGCATCGAGATCGATCGCGACCAGTTCGAGCCCGAGGACTACCGGCGCTTCGGCGACCGCCTCGGGCGCTGCCTCGCCGTCCTGGAGAGCCTGCTGGCCAGGCCCGGCTTCGGCGAAGGCCCCACCACGCTGGGCGCCGAGCTCGAGGTCTCGCTGATCGACGCTCGGGCGCGGCCGCTGCCGCTGAACGAAGAGGTGCTCCGCCGCACCCTCGACCCGCGCATGACCTACGAGCTCGACCGCTTCAACCTGGAGTGCAACCTGCGCCACACCGCGCTGGTCGATCGTCCGTTCGACCACCTGCGCCGGGAGCTCGAGAGCGCGCGCGACGAGCTGTCGCGGGCCGCGTCGCGGCTGGGCGGGCGCATCGTCATGATCGGCATCCTGCCGACGCTCGCCGAACGGGACCTCTCGCCCGCCGCCATGACCGACTCGGCCCGCTTCCGCGCCCTGTCCCGCGCGCTGCGCGAGCGACGCCAGGGACCGTTCCTGCTGGACATCACCGGGGAGGACCGGCTGCACCTGGCCTGCGACGACGTCACCTTCGAGGGGGCGGGCACCTCGCTCCAGGTGCACCTGCGGGTCGATCCCGGGTGCTTCGACGACGCCTTCAACGCGGCGCAGCTGGCCACGGCGCCGGTGCTGGCGGCGGCCGGCAACTCGCCCGTCCTGCTGTCCCACCGGCTCTGGGAGGAGACGCGGGTGGCGCTCTTCAAGCAGGCGGTGGACGCGCGCGACGAGCTGGAGCGCGAGCGCCGCGAGGCGCGCGTCTCCTTCGGCACCCGCTGGATCCGCGACGGCGCCATCGGACTGCTGCGCGAGGCGGTCGAGGTGTTTCCGCCGCTGCTTCCCCAGCTCGCCGAGGAGGATCCGGACGCGCGGATCGCCCAGGGAGGGATCCCGCGCCTCGAGGAGCTGCGGCTGCACCAGGGGACGGTCTGGCGCTGGAACCGGCCCGTCTACGATCCCCACGACGGCGGTCACCTGCGCATCGAGCTGCGCGCGCTGCCGGCGGGTCCGGGCATCGAGGACATGCTGGCCAACGTGGCCTTCCTGATCGGCACGACGCTGGGGCTGGCCCCGCACATGCCGCGGGTGACCCGGGAGTTCGCGTTCGAGGACGCCCACCGCAACTTCTACCGCGCGGCGCAGCAGGGTCTGGCGGCGGAGCTGCGCTGGCCCTCCTGCCTGGGCGGCGGCGAGCGTCCGCTGCCCGCCCGCGAGCTGCTGCCGACCCTGCGCGAGACGGCCCTGGCCGGACTGACCGGAGCGGGCGTGGACGAGGCCGAGGCCGCGCCGCTGGTGGACACCTTCCTCGCGCGCGCGCGGAGCGGGCGCACCGGCGCCGTGTGGCAGCGCGAGACCCTGGCGCGGCTCGAGACGGACGGGCTGTCCCGCGACGAGGCCCTCGCCCGCATGCTCGAGCGCTACCGTGCCCACTCCGACGGAGGAACCCCGGTGAGCGAATGGCCGATCCCGTGACCGCGAAGCCCCAGGGCGCACTGCGCGACCTGCGCGTGGGCGAGGACCTGCGCCCCGGCGAACTGCCGGAGGACGCCGTCGACTTCCTGCGCCTGCTCGGAGGTCCGACCCTGCTGCGGCTGCCCGGTCGCGACCGCTCGCGCTGCCGCGTCGCCAGCACGCTGCTCCACGGCAACGAGCCCTCCGGCCTGCGCGCCATGCTGCGCTACCTGCGCGAGGAGCACCTGCCCGCCGTCGACGCGCTGCTCTTCGTGGGCGCGGTGGGCACGGCGCTGGCCCGCCCGGTCTTCGGCCACCGCGCCCTGCCCGGCGAGCGCGACTTCAACCGCTGCTGGCGGCCGCCCTGGGAGGGCGAGCTGGGCGCGCTGTCGCGCGAGGTGCTGGCACGCATCCACGCCGCATCGCCCGAGTGCCTGGTCGACCTGCACAACAACACCGGCCACAACCCGGTCTACGGCGTGTCGTTCAAGGTGGGCCACGCCGAGCTGTCGCTGGTCTCCCTGTTCGGCGAGCGCATCGTGCACACGCCCATCGAGCTGGGGACGCTGGTCGAGGCGACGGTGGACGCCTTTCCCAGCGTCACCGTCGAGTGCGGGCGCGCCGGCGATCCCGCCGCCGACCAGGCGGCCTACCGGGGCCTCTGCCACTACCTCGACTGGGACGTGATCGACTTCGAGAAGCCGCGCGGGCCGGTGACCCTGTTCGAGGCGCCGGTGCGGGTGGAGGTGCGGGCCGGCGTCGAGCTGGCCTTCGGCGATCGCATGCAGCCCGAGGCGCAGGTCACGATCTCGAACGACATCGACCGCCACAACTTCGAGAATCTGGCGCCGGGCACCGCCTTCGGCTGGATCCGCGAGGGCCTGCACTGGCCCTTCGAGGCGCGCACGCCGCAGGGGGAGGACCGCTCCCGGGAGCTGCTCGCCGTCGAGGACGGGGTGCTGCGCGCCCGCCGCAGCTTCGTGCCGATCATGATGACGACCGACCGGCGCATCGCGCTCTCCGACTGCCTCTTCTACGCGGTGCAGCCGGCGAGGTCCGGGTGGTAGGGTAGCCCGCGCATGCCCATCGCCGACGCGGACCTGCCCCCCTACGACGTCGCCGAGATGCGCGCCACACCCGTCCCGGCGCGCATGCGGCTGGTGTGCCGGAGCTGGGCGGCCCAGGTGGCGGCGACGCCGCTGTCGGTGATCGGCATGTACTGGGCCAAGTACCTGCTGCTGTTCGTCGGGGGCTGGGCCTTCTTCGTGTCCTTCTCCGCCGGCTACCCGGGCTTCACCTCGCCCGGCGGCTGGGCGTTCGGCTGGACCGCGTTCCAGAAGGCGATCGTGTGGGCCATGTTCTACGAGCTGGCCGGCTTCGGCTGCGGCTCGGGTCCGATGAACGCGCGCTTCTGGCCCCCGCTCGGCGGCTTCCTCCACTTCCTGCGGCCCGGCACCACGAAGCTGCCGCCCTGGCCCGGCCTGCCGCTGCTCGGCGGCTTCCGGCGCACCTGGCTCGACGTGGCGCTCTACGCCGCGAACCAGCTCTGCCTGCTGCGCGCGCTGCTGGCGCCCGAGGTCACGCCGGAGCTGTTGTGGCCCACGGTCGTGCTGCTGCCGCTGATGGGCCTGGGCGACAAGACGCTGTTCCTGGCCGCGCGCGCGGAGCACTACTTCGTGGCGCTGCTGTGCCTCGTGTTCGCGCCCGCCGACGGGCTGTGGATCGCGGCCTGCAAGGTGGTGTGGTGCTTCATCTGGTTCTGGGCGGCCATGTCGAAGGTCAACCAGCACTTCCCGTCGGTCATCATGGTGATGATGAACAACGGGCCCTTCTTCCCCGGCTGGCTGAAGAAGAAGCTCTTCGTCGACTACCCGGACGACCTGCGGCCGTCGCTCTTCGCCAGCTCGATGGCCAAGATGGGCACGGCCGTCGAGATGTCGCTGCCCGTCCTGTTCTACGTGACGGCCGGCGACCCGCTGTGGACCGCCGTCGTGCTGGCGGCGATGGCCTCCTTCCACGGCTTCATCGCGCTGAACAACCCGTCGGGCATGCCCATCGAGTGGAACATCCTGATGATCTACGGCGGCATCTTCCTGTTCGGCGCGAACCCGGAGATCGGCATCCTCGCCGTGGGTGAGCTGCCGTGGCTGACCGCCTTCCTGCTGCTCAGCCTGTTCGTCGTGCCGCTCTACGGGAACCTCTTCCCGAAGCACGTCTCCTTCCTGATGGCCATGCGCTACTACGCGGGCAACTGGGCCTACAACGTCTGGCTCTTCCGCGGCGACGCCGCGAGCAAGCTCTCCCGGCTGACCAAGGCGGCCGGCACCATGCGCGAGCAGCTCGCGAAGCTGCTCGACGATCCGCAGGCGGTGGACGCGGCCATGATGATGTCGCCGGCCCACCGCTTCCTGCACCTGGAGGGCCGTCCGCTGCTCGAGGCGCTGCCGCGGGCCGCCCCGCGCATCGACGACTACGAGTGGATGGACGGCGAGATCGTGGGCGGGCTCGTGCTCGGCTGGAACTTCGGCGACGGCCACCTGAACGACCACCGCCTGCTGGAGGCGGTGCAGGCCCAGTGCGGCTTCGAGGAGGGCGAGCTGCGGGTGATCTGCGTGGAGTCGCAGCCGCTGTTCGGACGCCACATGCACTGGAGCATCCACGACGCCGCCGCCGGCCTGGTCGACGAGGGCGACACCGAGATCGCGTCGATGTGCGAGCTTCCGCCCTGGCCCAGCGGGAAGTACGCGGAAGGCTACGAGTAGCGGCCCGCGTGCGCTGTCGCCCGAGCCCGGAGCTCGCCTATGCCGAGCGAGCCAGCGCGGGGGTGCGCTCCTCGCGCCGACCGAGCCAGACCATGCCGGCGGCGAACACAAGCATGCACGGCAGGTAGACGATGCCGGTGGCCAGGTAGGTGGGCTCGCGCAGGACCGTGAGCGCCAGCAGCATGGCCAGGGCGAAGTTCTGGATGCCCACCTCGATGGCCAGCGTGCGCGCCCGCCGCGCGTCGATGCCGGCGGCGCGGGCAGCCACGAGCGAGACGCCCATCGTCGCCGTCAGCAGGAGCAGCACCGGGACGGTCGCCTCGGCGAAGATGCGCGGCAGGTCGACCGAGCGGGCGGCGAGCTGCATCGGCAGGCCGGCGATCAGCAGCAGCAGCACGCCGATGGATCCCGCCAGCAGCGGACCCCGCCAGGCCGCCGCGCGATCGGGCGCGGCGCGGCGCAGCGCCATGCCGCAGACGAGCGGCAGCGCCGTCGTCAGCAGCACCGGGCGGAGCGTCTCCAGCAGCGAGGGACCCGGCGCCGCGCCGCCCACGTCGACGAGCGGCAGAGCCAGGCCGAGCACCAGCGGGATCCACAGGAAGGCCAGCAGGCTCGAAACGGCGGTGAGCGAGATCGAGAGGGCCAGGTCGCCGCGGGCCAGGTGGGAGAAGGCGTTCGAGGTGGAGCCGCCGGGGCAGGCGGCGATCAGCAGCAGGCCCACCGCGATCGACTGGGAGAGCGGGAGCCAGACCACCAGCCCCGCCGCGACCGCCGGAAGCAGCACGAGCTGGCCGGCCAGACCCAGCACCGCCGCCTTCGGCTGGGCGACCACCCTCCGGAAGTCGTCGGCGGCCAGGCCCATGCCCATGGCCAGCATCATGGCGAAGAGCACCGACCCGGGGAGCAGCTCCAGCAGCGTCACGAGCCGGACCCGGCGCTCCCTTCGCGGGGGCGCAACCCGTTCACCAGGATGTCGAGCGCCCGCAGCATGCGGGTGTCGAGACGCTGGCGCCCGCCCCAGGTGTCGGTGAGCCACAGGCGCGTGGTGACGTAGAAGACCGCCGTGTAGATCTCCGCCACCTGGTACGGGTCGACGTCGTCGCGCAGCTCGCCGCGTTCCTGGCCGGCGCGGACGCCCGCGGCCAGCACCTCGAAGGCGACGCGCGTGCGGTCCTGCCGGGCGGCCTCGTCGCCGGGTCGCGCCTCGGGCGACTGGGGGAAGAACATTCCGGAACGCGTGAAGACGAGACGCATGAAGTCGCGATCGTCCTCGATGGCGCGCAGCTGGCGCCGCAGCAGCGAGCGCAGGCGGACCAGCAGCGGTCCGCCCCGGGCCCTTCGGCCGCGCTCGACCGCCAGCCGTGCCTGCTCGCCCATCCACTCGAAGCCCAGCTCGCGTAGCACCGCCTCCTTCGAGGGGAAGTAGTTGAAGAAGGTCTGCCGGCTGATGCCCGCGGGCTCGAGGATGTCGTCGATCGTGGTCCCGTCGAAGCCCTGCTTGCGGAAGAGCCGCGCGCAGGTGTCCAGGATCCGGCGCCGCTGGGCCCGCTTCTTCTCGCCGCGATTCGCCACGGCCCGAGCCTATCCAAAAATTTGACTTAGTCAATTTTTTTAGTCCGCATGGCGGTCGGCCGATGGAGTCGCTAAACACTGTCCATCGGGCCGAGACCTTTCGCCTCGGCCGCGGCGACAACAGGACCCACCCCTTTCGGGTCGCGCCGCTCATCCCTTCTTGCCCACCACTGTTGTGCGGGTCGGAATCACTACCCGCGGTGGACGCGCAGAGAGCGCGTGGCGCGGGGGAGAACTCCAAGTACGTGTCTGCTTCCCAATTCGTTTCTGCTCCCTCTTCCGAAGGCGCCGTCCGGTCCGGATTCGACCGGTTCGAGCTGCATCCGGACCTGCTGCGCGGCGTGCGCGCGGCCGGCTTCGAGGAGCCCCGTCCCATCCAGGCCGAGACCATCCCGGCCGCCCTCGAGGGCGCCGACGTGCTGGGCCTGGCCCAGACCGGCACCGGCAAGACCGCCGCGTTCGCCCTGCCCCTGCTCGACCAGCTGCTGGACGAGCGGCGGCGCGGACCGCGCGCGCTGGTGCTGGCGCCCACCCGCGAGCTGGCCAGCCAGATCGACGCCGAGATCCGCCTGCTGGCGCGCTTCACCTCGATCAAGACGGCGCTGGTCTTCGGCGGCGTGTCCATGCGCGCGCAGATCGGCGCGCTGCGCCGCGGCCCCGAGGTGGTCGTGGCCTGTCCGGGCCGGCTGCTCGACCTGATGAACCAGGGCGCGGTCCGGCTCGACCGGGCCGAGACGCTGGTGCTCGACGAGGCCGACCACATGTTCGACATGGGCTTCCTGCCCGACATCCGGCGCATCCTGCGGGCGCTTCCCGACGACCGCCAGAACCTGCTCTTCTCGGCCACCATGCCGAAGGAGATCCGGCGCCTGGCCGACGACGTGCTCTACGAGCCCCACGTGGTGGAGCTGGCCAGCCGCGCGCCGGCCGAGACCATCGAGCACGCGCTGTTCCCGGTGGACGAGCGCCGCAAGCGCGACCTGCTCGACCACCTGCTGGGCTCCGACGCCTGCGACTCGGCGATCGTCTTCACCCGCACCAAGCACCGGGCCCGCCGCCTGGCCGACCAGCTCGGCAAGACCGGCCACCGGGCCGTCGCGCTCCAGGGCAACATGTCCCAGGCCCAGCGCGATCGCGCCATGAAGGGCTTCCGCGCCCGGCGCTTCGACGTGCTGGTGGCCACCGACATCGCCGCCCGCGGCATCGACGTGAGCGACGTCTCCCACGTGGTGAACTTCGACGTGCCCAACACGCCCGAGGCCTACACCCACCGCATCGGCCGCACCGGCCGCTCGGAGCGGGAGGGCGTGGCCTGCACCTTCGTCACCCCGGACGACTGGGGCTGGGTGCGCGCCACCGAGCGCATGATCGGCGACCCGATCGCGCGGCAGGAGGTGGACGGCATCACCGACGCGGAGCCGCGCGGGCGCGGCGGACGCGGCGACGAGCGCAGCCGGCCGAAGAACGGACGCGGCGCCGGCGACCGCTTCAGGAAGGGACGCGGATCCTCTCGACGAGGGCGCGGGTCTCGGCGGACGGCGGCGCGGTCAGCGCGCTGACGGAGACGGCCACCGCGAAGTTCAGCATCGCCCCGAGGGCTCCGATGCCCTCGGGCGAGATGCCGAACCACCAGTTGGCCGCCACGTTCTCTGCGAAGGGCTCGACGAAGACGCCCTTGAACCAGACGATGTAGCCGACGGTGAAGGCGAGCCCGCTGACCATGCCGGCGATGGCGCCCTGCTTGTTCACCCGCGTGCTGAAGATGCCGAGCAGGATCACCGGGAACAGCGACGCGGCCGCCAGCCCGAAGGCCAGCGCCACCACCTGGGCGACGAAGCCCGGCGGGTCGTAGCCCAGGTAGCCGGCCAGGCAGATGGCGACCGCCGCGCTGATGCGGCCGGCCCGGAGCTCGTGGCGCTCGTCGATGCGCCGGGCGAAGACGCTCTTCAGCAGGTCGTGGGAGACCGCGGCCGAGATCACCAGCAGCAGGCCCGCGGCGGTCGACAGCGCGGCGGCGATGCCGCCGGCGGCGACCAGCGCCACCACCCAGTCGGGCAGCCCGGCGATCTCCGGGTTCGCCAGCACGATGATGTCGCGATCCACCGACAGCTCGTTGCCCTTCCAGCCGTGGGCGGCCGCCTGCGGCGCGAAGGCCGGGCTCGCGTCGTCGTAGTACTGGATGCGCCCGTCGCCGTTGCGATCCTCGAAGCGCAGCAGGCCCGTCTCCTCCCAGGTGCGGAACCAGGCGGGCCGGTCGGCGTAGAGGAGGTTCCCGTCGGCGGCACCCACCGGACCGGTCTGGATCGTCTCGGTCAGGTTGAGCCGCGCCAGCGCGCCCACCGCCGGCGCCGTGGTGTAGAGGATGGCGATGAACAGCAGCGCCCAGCCCGCCGACTTGCGGGCGTCGCGCACGCGCGGGACGGTGAAGAAGCGCACGATCACGTGGGGCAGCCCGGCCGTTCCGATCATCAGCGCCAGGGTGATGAAGAACACGTCGACCCGGCTCTTGGTGCCGCCGGTGTAGGCGGCGAAGCCCAGGTCGGTGACCACGCGATCGAGCTTCTCCAGGAGGTGGCCGCCCCCCGGAAGCTCGCCGCCGAAGGCCAGCTGGGGAACCGGCTGCCCCGTCACCTGGAGCGAGATGAAGACGGCCGGCACCGTGTAGGCGAAGATCAGCACGCAGTACTGGGCCACCTGGGTGTAGGTGATGCCCTTCATGCCGCCGAGCACCGCGTAGAAGAAGACGATCGCCATGCCGATCATCAGACCCACCGAGATGTCGACGTTCAGGAAGCGCGAGAACACGATGCCCACGCCGCGCATCTGGCCCGCCACGTAGGTGAAGGAGATCACGATCAGGCACAGCACGGCCACGACCCGCGCCGCCTGCGAGTCGTAGCGGTCGCCGATGAACTCGGGCACGGTGAACTTGCCGAACCGGCGCAGGTAGGGCGCCAGCAGCAGCGCGAGCAGCACGTAGCCGCCGGTCCAGCCCATCAGGTAGACCGACCCGTCGTAGCCGAGGAAGGCGATCAGCCCGGCCATCGACAGGAAGGAGGCGGCCGACATCCAGTCGGCGGCGGTGGCCATGCCGTTCGCCACCGGGTGCACGTGCTTGCCGGCCACGTAGAACTCGCCGGTGCTGCGCGCCTGGGACGCCAGGGCGATGGCGATGTACAGCGCGAAGGAGGCGCCCACCACCAGGTAGGTCAGCGTCTGGAGGTCCACGCCTACTCCTCCTCGACGCCGTACTCGCGGTCGAGCGCCGCCATGCGCCGGGCGTAGAAGAAGATCAGCGCGACGAAGACGTAGATGCTGCCCTGCTGGG